>NZ_JAQBOI010000135.1 GCF_028288105.1 Mucilaginibacter sp.
TAAACAAGGAAGAAATGTTTGGCATGTACGCGGCCTTAAAATCCTACATCGAAAGAGACCATAAAAAAGAGTGGGAAGGCTGGTTGCAACGGGCAAAACAAATTGGCGGCAAGCTGGAGACTTTGCCAACGATTAAAACAAATATACATATTGACCCGGGGCCGGCTAATGCATTCCCCAGCTTATTTGTAACATGGGATCAAAGCAAAATTAAAATTCAGCCCAAAGAGGTGTTGGTAGCGCTTAAAAGTGGAACACCAAGCATTGTTGCCAACGCAAAAGGCGAAACCCTTGTTGTTGGCGTGGTGCTTTTACGCCCCGATCAGATTGATGTTGTGGCAAATAGGGTGAAAGAAATTCTTCAACAAGCTTTAACAACATAACATGTAAGCACAATACTATGATGTATTAACATTATAGCTTAACCACTTATTTCTTGCCTTTTTTTAGGTCCTTTTTGCTTTATAAAGGGCTTATAGGGGCGCTTTGTTTAATTTTTTAAGATACGTTAATGAAAAAAATACTTGTTTTAATGCTCAGCCTGATAAGCTTATGCTACCAGGTTGAAGCTCAATCTTACAATATCCTCATTAAAGGAGGCCATGTAATAGACCCGAAAAACAATATTGATGATGTGATGGATATTGCCATAAAAGATGGCAAAATAGCACAGGTAGCTAAAAACATCGACATTAAACAAGCTGCACAGGTTGTTAATGCCAAAGGCTTGTATGTTACCCCGGGGTTAATAGATATACACTCCCATAATTTTTACGGCACCAAGCCCGATCATCAGTACGAGAACGGAAACCTGGCTTTACCGCCCGATGGTTTTACCTTTCGTAATGGCGTTACTACCGTTGTAGACGCGGGTAGTTCGGGCTGGCGCACATTCCCGGCATTTAAAGCGCAAACCATTGACCTATCGCAAACCAGGGTATTTGCCTTTATTAATATTGTTGGCGAAGGTATGCGCGGCGGGTACGAGCAAAACCTGAACGATATGGATTCAAAAATGTCAGCCCTGATAGCCCGGAAATACAAAAAATATATTGTGGGCTTTAAAGTTGCCCATTATGAAGGCCACGAATGGGCACCTGTCGACCGCGCGGTTGAAGCGGGTAGGTTAGCAGGGGATATCCCGGTGATGGTTGATTTTGGCGGCAGTACACCTCCCCTGCCCATTGAAGAATTGTTTATGAAACACCTGCGCCCCGGCGATATTTTTACGCATTGCTTTGGCCAGTTAAAAAGCCGGGAATATATTGTAGACCTGCAAACCCAAAAAGTTAAGCCGTTTGTATGGGAAGCGCGCAAGCGGGGTATTATTTTTGATGTGGGTTACGGCGGTATCAGCTTTGCATATTCGCAGGCAATACCCGCTATAAAAGAAGGCTTTTTCCCAAATTCGATAAGCACCGATATGCACACCGGCAGCATGAATGATTCCATGAAGGATATGCTTACCACTATGTCGAAATTTTTAGCCATGGGTATGGATCTTAAAAGTGTTATCCGTGCATCAACATTAAACCCGGCCATAGAAATAAAACACGAAGAATTAGGTAACTTATCCGTCGGTACTGAGGCGGATGTAGCGATACTAAATGTACGGGAAGGAAAATTCGGATTGTTTGATTATACCGGTTATAAACTTGAAGCCAGCAAAAAACTTGAATGCGAACTAACTATACGCGCCGGCAAGATAGTTTATGATTTGAATGGCATAGTTGAACCGCTTGAAATTCCAAGAAGTTCTGCCTCCAGATAATACGGTTTTACCAATTACCGTAATATTAAGGCCAATTATAAACCTTTATTAACATAACATGAAATTAAGAACTATTGCAGCCTGTGTGCTTTTGATGGGCATTTGCCAAACGGGTATAGTTAAAGCACAAACCATTTCTAAAGATGAACTGATATTCCTCACTTCGGAATGGAAAGGAGAACGTTTTAGCGATGGCAGGCCAAAAATATCTGATGACCTGATACAACGGGCCAAAACCATAGGCATTGAAGAAGCCTGGACTGTTTTAAAGAACGAGGGTTACAATAACCAATTTGAAGGCAACTGGAAACTGGTGCATGATGACAGGCCTGTTGTAGGCAGGGCTGTTACAGCTATGTTTATGCCCAGCAGACCGGATATTGAAAAAAACATTAAAGATCGTGGCAGCAAGCAAGGCCACAAAGGGAATACAAATGCCTGGCCTATTGATGTACTTACCAAAGGTGATGTATATGTAGCCGATGGCTTTGGTAAAATTAAAGGCGGCACGTTGATAGGTGATAACCTGGGTAACTCCATCTACAACAAATCTGGCAATGGGGTAATATTTGATGGCTCGGCCCGCGACCTGCAGGGGTTGAGCAAGATCAATGGTTTTAATGCTTTTGTACGCGATTTTGATCCTTCATATCTGGAAGAAATGGTTTTGATGGGCCTTAACACTCCTATCCGCATAGGGAAGGCTATTGTACTGCCCGGCGATCTGGTAATCTCCGAAAAAGAAGGGGTACTATTTATACCCGCCCATTTAGCAGAAAAGGTAATAGTAACTGCCGAATTTATAGCATTGCGCGATAAGTTTGGCCAGGCAATGCTTAAAGCAGGCACCTATACTACGGGCGAAATAGACAGCCAATGGACAGCACCCATTAAAGATGCGTTTTTAAAATGGCTGGATAAGAACCCTAATGAGGTAAAAATGACCCGGGCACAACTGGACGATTTTATGCAAAAACGTACCTGGTAAAACATCTTGATTAATTTCCATTCCATCTTAAACCCAAGAAATTGAAAACAAATTATATCTATAAAGTGCTGGCAGCCATATCTGCAGTATGTCTGTTTATTGCAGCAGTAATAGCTTTAAACAGCGGCATAGCACATGCCGGCCCTTTTCTAATTGCAACATTTGTTATACTTGCTATTGCCTTTAGGGGATTCGCAACACTTAAAGGCTTCTCTTATACCCTTATCATTTTTGCGGCCGTTACAACAGCTTTGTATTATCCGCAATACTTTATCCAAATAAACGGCATCAAACTATCTATACTCATTACGCCATTAATACAGCTTATTATGTTTGGTATGGGCACATCAATGAGTATAAAAGATTTTGCCGGTGTAATTAAAATGCCGAAAGGCGTTTTTATAGGTGTGTTCAGTCATTTCCTGATCATGCCCCTGCTTGGTTTTACTTTGGCTAAGCTAAGCGGCTTCCCGCCAGAAATTGCAGCCGGTATTATATTGATAGGCTGCTCGCCAAATGGCATGGCCTCTAACGTTATCTCTTACCTGGCTAAAGCTAACCTCGCTTTATCTATTACCATAACCGCTGTATCAACCATGCTTGCGCCTTTTTTCACTCCACTGCTTATGAAGTTCCTGGGCGGGGGTTTTATTGAAATTGATGTATTAAACATGATGTGGGATATTTTTAAGATGGTTATTATACCTATTGGTGCAGGCATCCTGTTTAACAGGTATCTGCTTAAAAGAGCTAAGTGGCTTGAAGCTGTAATGCCCCTTGTATCCATGTTTGGCATCGCGCTTATTATTGTAGTTATTACGGCAGCGGGAAGAAGCAGCCTCTTAAACATAGGTTTTATGTTGATATTTTTGGTACTGATCCATAATTTATTAGGTTACACTTTGGGTTATTGGTCGGGCCGGTTATTTAAAATGCCCGAACGCGATTGCCGCACTATGGCCATAGAGGTTGGTATGCAGAACGGTGGCCTGGCATCGGGATTAGCAAAAGAGATGGGTAAAATGGCAACTGTGGGTTTGGCACCAGCGGTGTTTGGCCCACTGATGAACATTACCGGTTCTTTACTGGCTACCTACTGGCACCGCAAACCACTTAACGATAAAAAGGAGCCCAGTATCATAGTAGCATAATAAACCGCGATTTATAATTGAGCATAATGAACGATAAGATTAATATAGCAGATTAAAGTTCTGCTATATTGCTTCTAAAATACGAGGTTTAATTTGAAGGCTAAGGATACCGCGTGTTGTATTTTATATTTCAAATTCAATTTTAAATTCAGTTCCTTTATTTACGTCGCTCTTTATACTTATTTTTCCTCCAAGCATTTCTACCTGGGTTTTTACCATAAATAACCCCATGCCTTTGCTCTCAATGTTGGTATGAAATCTCTGATATAAAGAGAAAACCTGCCCCCCTCTTTTTTCAAGATCGATCCCCATCCCATTATCAGTAAAAGTTAACTCAATTTTGTTTTTAATTTTGTGACTTTTAATTTTAATATGACAGGGAACCTGCTGCTGACGGTATTTGATGCTATTGGAAATAAGGTTATAAAAAATACTGTATAAATAATTTTTCAAACTCCAAAGCTCATCTATCTCAGAGAAATCATAAGCTAATTCTATATGACTATCTTCAATTAAGTTTTTTATACTGTTTTTTATATTTTCAACTAATAATGAAAACCGAACATTTTCTTTTACCTCATTAATTCCACGCTTCACCTCTAAGATATGGTTAAGGTCTCTTATAATATTATCGAGCCCGGTAACCGATTCATTAAGCCCTCGCCTAAACACATCCTTTTCTTCTTCACTTAATCCCTGATCATTCAACACGTTTGTGGCACCAAGTATATTTGCCACTGGTGCCCTTAAATTATGCGAAATTATATAGGCAAACTGCTCTAAGTCCTGATTCCTTTGAATTAAATCGGCAGTCATTTTTTCTTTCTCTATCTCGCTATTCTTACGCTCTGTGATATCAGTAAACATAGCTAAACCTCCAAGATCCTTGCCTTTATCACCCATGATAGGGCTTGCAGAAACGTTAGCCCATATCCTTTTCCCACTTTTACTAATGTAAGCCAATTCAAAATTTTCAGAAATTCCCCTTTTTCTTCGTTTTATTTTTTCCTTAATTATAATCTTTTCTTCTTCATCTAATAAGTCAAAAACAGTCTTGTCAATCATTTCATTGAATGAATAACCAAATATTTCGCAAAACCTTTTGTTTACAAAAACCGTCTTATTGTTCTCATCAATCTGCCAAATACCCTCCTGCGATGTTTCTACGATCTGTCGGTACCGCTTTTCACTTTCCTCTATTTTTTTTTGCGATAATACCTGTTCGGTAATATCCTGAGCCGTACCAAACAAGCGATAAACCTTTCCATTGCTATCTCTCTCGCCATACCCATGCTCTCTAAGTATTCGCTTTTCGCCTTTAGATGTGGTAATGTGATATTCTATAGTAAAAGGGTCGCCGGTTTTTTGTGTATGCTTGCTGGTTTGCAATGCAAATTCCCTGTCTTCTACATCTATCAGGTGTACAAATGAGCCATGTGTTTCTATAAAAGTTTCTTTGTCGGTACCAAAAATATTGAATAATTCTTTCGACCAGGTAAGCTTGTCTGTTTTAATGTCATAATTCCAACTGCCCAGCTTTGCCAATTGCTGCGCTTCAGTCAAATATGCTTCGCTTTGTTTCAGGTTGTCTTCGGCAATTTTTTCTTCAGTTACATCATGTGCTATTCCATATAACCCGGTAGGGTTTCCGTTTAGGTCAAATTCAAACCTGCTTTTCGTATAAATATGTTTTACAGTACCATCTCTTAAGATGATTCGATGATTTAAAACTGTATCACTAAATGTTTTTTGTGATTCGTTAGTAGCTGTTATTACAGCATTCAAATCATCGGGATGAATAAATGATAGCCAACTCGAATAAGTTTGCTTACTTTCTTTTGGGGAAAGCCCATATATTCTGCAAGCTTCTTCAGACCACAAAGCTATATTGGTTGCAAAATCCAACGTCCAGCTGCCCAGATGGGCTATTTCCTGTGCTTCTTTTAATCTTTTTTCGCTTTGTTTCAGGTTTTCTTCGGCCTTTTTCCTTTCTGTAATGTCGCGGGAGTGGCAAGCAGTCCCAATAACCTCATCTCCTTTACGTATGGGATAGTATGAAACTTCCGACCAGAATTCCATAGGAGCTTCAAAATATTCAATTTCTGTAAACGCTTCACCCGCAAATGCCCGGGCATATAATGTTTTAAAGTGGCTCGCTCGCTCTGGGGATAATATTACAGAAAAGACATCATCTCCCTTTGCAGGTTCTTTGCCAGATACAAGCCTTATGATTTCGCAAAACGGCTGATTAAAAGTAATTAACTTAGTATCCAGATCTACGCTCCACATCAAATCTGTTGTGCTGTTGATTAGAGCATTAAGATTATTTTTGTCAAACTCGCGCTGTTTCTCCGCTTCCTTCCTTTCAGAAATATCTCTGAAATTTGATACCAATGCATTAATGCCCGGCTCATGAAGCATGTTGGTTAAAGTAGCATCGCACCAGATCCATTTACCGTTTTTATGTAACAGGCGAAGCTGGCCTTGATACGATTTACCGGGTGTTTGTAGTATATAGTTCCTGTTTTCTACGAAATTCTGGATATCCCCTGGGTGAATAAAGTTGAAAGCGGGTGTGCGCTGGATCTCCTCCAAAGAATATCCAAACACTTTCGTTATGGAAGGACTGCCATAAAGCACTTTACCATCCAGAGTGGAAAGAGTTATCATATCAGTACTATTTTCAATTAGTGCACGAAAACGTCTTTCATTGCTTACAACTAATTCTTTCGCCAACTTCCGCTCAGTTCTATCTATTGACAGGATGGAGATACCTTCGGGTATGGGGTTTATGCTGAGTTCGAAGTATGCCTTCGTTCCATCAGGAAAAACAAATTCAGTCTCGAAATGCTCTGTTGCCCGCTGATCCATGCAGCGTTTCATTATTCCAAACAAATCGGTTTGCTCAATCCCGGGATATTTCTCCATTAATGTATACCCAAGCATCTCTCCTCTTGAATACGGACTCTGTTTTACCAGTGCATCATTTACATAAATGTACCGCCAATTAAAATCATACATTTGTATGCCTTCCAACATATTGTCAAGCATATAGCGGAATTTCTCTTCGTTATTATTAACTACCACTCTCTCGTAAGTATTTATTAGGATCCAATTCCAAATTAAAAAAATCAGGACACAATATATGCCCTAACTTTATCTACTAAGCTTAAAAATCACCTCGAAATTTCCAAAAAGAAAGGCTTCAAATCTTCCATTTATAAAACAAAATATTAGTACTTAATGATCCAATTTTAGCGAAATGTTTTTAATGGCTTTATCTAATTTCTCGGTTTCACTATACAGGTGATCTTCTGCCAGAAAATATTCCCGCTGTTTATCATCACTTTGTTTAATCATTTCCATAATTCCTTTGATATTACAAAGATGCCTTCTAATTTCATGCGAGTTAATATAAGCAAGCTCTTCTTTCTTAGCAGCAAACAATAGCTTTTCATAATATCTTTTCTGCTTCACATTTCTATATATCATAGCAACAACCCCAACAACCAACAATGCTACCACAACAAAAAGGATCAGCCATAAGCGCTGCCTTTTGTAACCCTCCTCTTGTTTAAGATATAACCCCTGGATTTCATCAAGCTTAATCTGTGAGGAAATATTCCCTACCTGTGTTAGCCTGTTCAAATAATCTTTGTATTCTTTTAGTGCCTGCTTAAAATCCTGGGCAGCCTGCTCATGCAGCCTCTCTTTACCGGCAATCTCTCCTAATACTTCATACAAGCGAAACTTTATTTCCGGATGGTTATCCTGCTCTGGTTCGGCCAACAATCTGTTCAAATAGTACTTTGCCGAATCCAGGTTCCCACCTAAATAATATGCTTCGGCCAGGTTTTGTTCGTCAGTATTAGTGTATCGATATGAGGTGTCTTTTTTTAATGCTAAAATGCTATGCAAAGCTCTGGCATAATTATGATTTAGCAGATCTAAATAATATTTAGTCCGCATTTTATACGTGTACGACTTAATAAGTCCTTTTTTCACGGCCAGCTTAATATGATAAAACTTCAAAGAATCGACCCTATTCATTCTAAAAAAGTTTTCAGCTTTGTTATAGTATATCAGATATTGAACCCTCGGTTCATCAAGCTTGTACTTCTCAAATATTGATTGGGCCTGGTCTAAGTTATATAATGACTGGTTATAGATATAATTTCTATAAAATATGTCAGAGATATTTATGGCAATCAAAACCTGCAAATAAGCATCCTTAAGTACAACCGCTTCCTTCTTAGCCAACCTAAAGCTATTAACAGCATCAATCGTATTCCCTTTATAGGTTTGTAAAAATGCCAAATGACTGAAAAAAGTGTATAATAGATAGTGGTCAGCATTTTTCCCCGCCTCCTCTATTGCGTTCAGCAGATTGTTTTCCGCTTCATTTAATCGCGATGTCCGCCGTTGATAAATACCTTCAATGAAATACTCGAACGCTATTCTGTTTGGTTCTTTATACTTATAAAGCAGCTGCTTGGTTTGTAGCTGGGCGGCTTTAAATTCATTCATGGGTATACGATCAAAAGTACGCAAGGTGTAAGCAATCAATTTTTTCTCTTTCTGGTACTGATCTTTCAATATTAAAATATTCGAAAGAGAGTCAGCTTTGTTCGATGCTGAAAACGCATAGGAACAAAGAAAAACCGAATAAAAAAACATGAATAAAAGCACCTTTTTTAACATAAACGCATATTTTTTATAAATCTAAAACTCTAAAGCATAGAAAATGCTTAAAAGTTAATAATAAAATATCAGATAGCAAAGCTTAGCGTGTATATACTGAAGATTTATTAGGCGGGAAACGATGGCTCGATCTTTATTTGGTAAAAAGACTTTAAAAATCGAATCGATTTTAAATTAAGTAATGTTATTTGAGGCGCAACAAGGGAAAGTTTGCATTAATGCCCCTAAATCAATTGGAATCTTGTATTGGAAATTCAAGCCTAAATTCGGTGCCTGTATTAAGTGCGCTCTGAACATTGATTGTCCCTCCCAAACTTTCTACCTGCATTTTCACCATAAATAAACCCATTCCTTTTCCTTCTACACTATAATCAAACCGCTTGTATAAACCAAACAATTGTGCCCCATATCTTGGTAAGTCTATCCCCTTACCATTATCCTTTACATAAATAACAATTTTATCCCCATTTAATTTACTGCTTATTTGAATGCAGGGGGCCATATCTGCCTGCTGGTATTTTATACTGTTGATAACAAGGTTTTGTAATACACTATACAAATAACTTTTAAGGATCAGCAGTTCGTCTATTTCACTAAAATCATACGTTAACTGTACTTTATCCTTATGGATCATATGACTGATACCTGCACTTATTTCTTCTACCAGTGAAGAAAGTGAAACCCGCTCTATCTTGGCATTTACCTGGCTGCTTACCTGTAAAATATGATTAAGATCCAGAATTACCCTGTCAAGGCTGTTTGCCGAAAGAGAAAGCGCCTTTAAAGCATCCTGAATTTCTTTTCCAACATTTTCAGACTCCAGTAATATATCCGATAACCCTAAAATATTGGCAACAGGCGCCCTTAGATTATGAGAAACGATATAGGTAAATTGTTCAAGATCTTTATTTCGTTGAGTAAGATCCGCCGTCATTTTATCCCGTTCCATTTCGGCACTCTTCTTTTCTGTAATATTTTCCAGAGTCATGATAATTCCGGCGTGTTCCTTCTTTTTATTGGTCACGCCTACCCATCTGATATCATACCATTCTTTTGTACCGTCTGTAAGATCAAACCAAGTTTCGTAAGTAACTATTTCCTGATCTATTACACATTTATTGATCTGATCAATGATGAGTTTCTTTTTCTTGGGGAAATATTTAAATGCACTATTACCAATTTTAAGTTTTTTGCGATAATTTTTTTGGGCAAATTCTTGCGCGTTCTGATTGAAGGATACGATTTTTAATGAGTTGTCAAATAAAACGATAGCAAGACCGGTATTTTCAAAAACGGAGCGGAGGTTTGTTTCAGACTGGATAAGTGAAACCTCGGCCAACTTACAGTCGGTTATATCGATATGTAAAATTACCGACCCATTATACGTATTGTTTGCCAGGGGAGCGACTACAAGTTGGAACCATCTTTTTTCGGTAAGCGAGTGGGCGACATACTCCATCGTGAACTCTTTTTTATCCCCCCGCATTACATCATTAATTCCTGCTTCAATTTTTCCCAGGTCAAGATATTCGGCTCCCGTGGCTTTTTTCGCAATGGTTAAATACCTATACCCTACACCATAGTTTGGCATCCCCAGGTTGTTATGCAGAGCTAATTTCTTCCATGATTCATTTACCGCAATAATTTTACCGGCTTCGTTTAGTAACGCTATATTGGGTGGTAAAGCGTTTAAGATATTGGCCTGTGTTTCTGAAGCCTCCTTTAATTGAATATGATTAAGTGCTATTTCTTCTTCCGCCCTTTTCCTTTCGGTAACATCTCTGAAATTGCATACTATAGCATTAACAGCTTCGTCATAAAGCATATTGGTGAACAAACATTCCACCCATGTGTAATTACCCGTTTTATGCAGTGTGCGGAAAGTTAAGAGTATAGGCGTATTGGGGTTAGCCAATACTTCGGTAAACATTTCTTTTACTGCTGCCTGGTCATCCGGATGAATCAGATCAATAACCTTATGTTTTGAACTTTCTGAATTACTCCAGCCGTTGATCCTTTCTGAAGAAATACTCCTGTAAAATATATTCAGCTTTTTATCTAATAAAGTTATACCATCATAACTGTTTTCAATCAGTTTACGAAATCTAAGTTCATTTGCTATTATTTTGGCCGTATTAGCTTTAACCCGCTTTTCAAGCTCTGCATTTATAGCCGCTTTCTCATCTTCAGCATTTTTTCGCCCTGTAATATCCCGGGTAACTTTAGCAAAGCCTATCAGGTGCCCATCATCATTATATAGTGTGGTAAAAACAACGTTCGCCCAAAATACCGAACCATCCTTTCTTACCCGCCGACCTTCGCTTTCATGCATCTCATTTCTGAGGGCTGCATTCAAATTAAACCGGGGCACATTCTCCTGTATGTCTTCCGGCGTATAAAAAACAGAAATATGCTGACCAACAATTTCCTTTTCTTTATAGCCTATAATATATTCTGCCCCCTGGTTCCAACTCAGTATATGGCCATTCTGATCTATTAAAAAAATGGCATGATCCTTTACAGTCGCTACCAGCAAGCGAAAGAGTTTTTCATCAATATTTTGACCTAATGGTTGACCGGAAGCATCTGTGAGCACGGGATTATATAGGTTTAGCTTATATTAATCTATTGTAATACTAATCTAAAAGCCTGTCTTGTTTTAATTATTAACAAACATTTAAAATACTTTCACCGCTACTTAAACAACTAAAGCAAAGGATTTAATAAATCCTATTACAACTTTAGTATTTAAAATATAATTACGTCATTATTGGCTTATGCGGTTTAAGCCATTATATATATAGTAAACCTAAATAATAAGAATGGTAATTAAAATACGTATAACTACGTGATTTTGAGGTTCATTTCTCAAGGAAATAGATCGATATAGATGTTATATCATGATCTTATGGAAAGATATTTTAGCGCCGACTAATTGCTCCACACTATTTCTTTGCTTTATAATTCGGGGGCGATTAAAACTAAGTCATATAGGCTTGAACCCTTCCCGCTCAATATTTATATCTAATATTATAATACCTAAGCCAATTAATATGGGATTAATCATTAAAATATTTAAAAACCCTCTTAAATATGCTTTTACAGCTAAAATTAATCAATTATTTATTTTTTATTAATTGTCTCCTGTTCTTTTGTCACATATTATAAACCAATTATTACACCGGTGCACATTCTTAAGGTAAGCCGGTGATGTATTAAACCAATCATATTAAACCATGTACAATTACGACCGTAACCCACCGTAAGTATGCTGCTGCATGCGCTATTTTACCTTAACCAAGGTAACCCAAACCAATACCTTAAACATAAACAGAGAGATAATATGAAAAAATTAATTTACTTACTTATACTTTTCTTTCTTTTCCCGCTTAGTTTGTTAGCCCAGCAAACTACGATCAGCGGAAAAGTAATAGACTTTACTGATGGGTCCGCACTTCCGGGGGTAAGTGTACAAATTAAAGGCACAACTATAGGTGCTATTACCGATGTGAGCGGGAAATTCCAGCTTAGTGTTCCCGGCCCTAATGCAATTTTGAGGCTATCATATATTGGATACACAACCCAGGAAATTAAAGTATCGGATATTAAAGATGGTACAATAGCCTTAAAAACAAACAGCAGTAACCTGGACGAGGTTGTGGTTGTAGGTTACGGTACTCAAAAAAGAGAAACCGTTGTCGGATCTGTGTCTACCTTAAGAAGCAAAGAAATTACGGTAACAAAAAACGAAAGCGTAGTAAACATGCTGACGGGTAAAATTCCCGGCGTACGTGTTCTGCAAAGAACCGCTGAACCAGGCTCTTACGCTAATAATTTAAACATAAGAGGTTTTAAAAGTGACCCGTTAATTGTTATTGACGGGGTAATAGGCGGCGATCAGTCCACATTAGGAAGAATGGATCCTAATGAGATCGAAACCATTTCTGTGTTAAAAGATGCTGCCACATCAATATACGGTATCAGGGCAGCCGGTGGTGTAATTTTGATTACTACCAAAAAAGGCGACCGTACCGGAAAATTTGATATAAACTACTCAGTCAACCAGTCGATTCAACAATTTGTTGGCATGCCGGAAGGCGTTGGTGCAGTAGATTATATGTTGTTAACCAACGAAAAGCACAAGCATAGCTTTGATAATAATTTTATTAGTAACCAGCCTCCTGCTTATTCTTATGCCGATTTAAAACCATGGCTTGATGGCACTTATAAATCTGCCGACTGGACAGGTATGGCTTTCAGGGAAACCGCGTCACAAATACAGCATAATTTAAATATTAATGGCGGTACCGAAAAAATAAGCTATTTCTTTAACCTGGGCTATCAGAAGCAAGATGGTGTGTTTAAAACCGGCGATCTTAATTATAACAAGTATAATTTTAGGTCAAATGTTACGGTTAACATAGTAAAAGGCTTAAGGGCACAGGTGCTTGCATCGGGCATGATGGATGAAAAAAATCAGCCGTATACCGATCAGTGGACTATTTACAAGTACACCTGGAACCAAATACCTACCCACCAGATCTACGCGAATGACAACCCGCTGTATCCGGCTGTTATGGACGATAATATGAACCCCTCCATTATAACCGATGCCGACAAAGTGGGCTCAAAAAGGTTCAGAAAAAAGAACTTTGTAGGGCAGTTAAACTTACAATATGATATACCGGGCGTAAAAGGCTTAAATGCTAAGGCATTATATAATATTGATTATGGTAACGATGACAATAACGAACTAAAAAGAGAATTTACTTTATACACTTACAAAGCAGATAACGATAGTTATTTGCCGAGTAAAGTACAAAGCCCGGCAAGTGTACGCCGTTCTTATTATACCAGGATGACTACCCTAAGTCAGTTTTCGTTAAACTATGCCAATACATTTTTCCGGGATCATAATATAGCTGCAACCCTGGTGTATGAGCAAAGCCATCAAACAGGCGATAACTTTTTTGCTCAGCGAAATACCGAAATACCTGTAGATTATTTATTTGGAGGCCTTCCTAATGCGGAAATGCTGGGTGGCATGGATGCGGGTGCCTTATATGATATCGGTTTCAGAAGCATCATCGGAAAATTCAACTACGATTACAAAGGAAAATACCTTGCAGAGTTTAGCTTCCGCCGAGATGGATCAAACAAATATCAGCCGGGTACGAGCGATCAATGGGGCTTCTTCCCTGCAGTATCTGTAGGCTGGGTTGTAACCAAAGAGTCTTTCTTTCGTAATTTGATCTCTGAGGATTTCCTTACAAGCTTAAAATTCAGAGCATCATACGGCCAAACCGGTGATGAAGGTGGTAGAGCATTTAACTATATAACAGGATTTAATTACCCTGTTAACTCCTATATTTTTGGCCCTAACCCGGTTAATGGTTCAACACCAAGATTGGGAAACCCCGGTTTAAGCTGGGCAGTTAACACCAAAAAGAACCTAGCCATGGATTTTACCTTATTAGGAGGAAAAATTGATGGTACAGTTGAGGTATTTAGAAGTGACAGGACAGGATTAGCAACACAACCCGCCGTAGCTTTACCCGGTACAGTTGGTGCCGATGTGCCCGAGATCAATTATAATGCTGACAGGGTTGAAGGTTTAGATGTTAATATATCTTACAGAAACAACTTTGGCGGTGTAGGGCTAAACCTTAGCGGTAATGTAGGTACAACCCGCGCGCAGTGGCGTACCATTTTGCAAGGCAGGGCCGGTAACGAACGCGACAACTGGAAAGGCGGCCAAACCAACAGATACCAGAATGTTTGGTGGGGAGTTGATTATGCCGGCCAGTTTACCAGTTATGACCAAATCTACAACTACCCTGTAAACACGGGTGGTGGTAATAACAGTGTTGTACCCGGTGATTATTATTACCAGGACTGGAATGAAGATGGTGAAATAAATGACAAGGACGACCACCCTATTGCAACCAATGATATTCCATTAATAAACTATGGGATGAACATTGGTGTAAGCTACAAAGGGTTTGATATGAATGTACTTCTGCAAGGCGCTACCGGGGTTTATGTAGAATATGGTGAGCAATTTGGCGAGCCGTTGATGTATAACAGAAGCGCTTTAACCCGTTTCCTGGATAGTTACCACACCGCAGACCCAAGTGCGAACATTTACGATCCAAACACCCAATGGGTACCTGGTTTTTATCCGTCAATGGGATCGCCAAAGGCAAAAGGAACAAAAGCCATACAAGATGCAAGCTATTTAAGAGTAAAAACGCTTGAATTAGGTTATTCATTATCAGGTGCTATTTTAAAGAAAATAGGTGTTAAAAAATTCAGGGTGTACATAAATAGCTATAACCTGGCAACATTTACCGGTTTAAAGAATTATGATCCGGAACATCAGGGACCAAAGCCGGGTGAAGACTTTGGAATAGCCTTAGGCGGATATACCTATCCTATGAACAGAACCTTTAATCTGGGAGCTAACATTTCCTTTTAATCTTATTAAATATGAAAAGTATACATAAATTCATTATAGCGCTATCAATAAGCGCGGGGGCCTCAATAACCTCCTGCCAGAAATTAGATATCGCACCAACAAATATTTTCACTCCACAAATTATATTAGGTACCGAGGCTGGCGTAAATTCCATGTTAGCAACCATTTATAGGGCATTGCCTATCGAAGATTTTAAATATAGGCCAGATGGTGGTGAAGATAATAATGGCATTCCTCACCCGGGCTTTAACCCGCTAAACCCCTGGATGAACTTTTATCATTCGGGCGCTGTTACTGGCGAGTTGGTTGGCCCATTTGGCGGTATGGATATTGGCGGGGGCTTTGGTTATTGGCCATATGCCAATATCAGAAATGTTAACATACTGATTACCGAGCTTCCTAAATATGCAGCACAGTTAACCCAGCCAAAAGTAGATGCTTTATTAGGTGAGGCACACTTTTTAAGGGCGTATTTCTATTTTGCATTGGCAAAACGTTATGGCGGTATCCCTATTATAGCAACAGTGCAAGATCCGGGAGCACCTCTTAGCGAGCTTCAGGTACACCGCGATAAGGAAGAAGCCACGTGGGATTTTATCGGTGCAGAGCTTGATCTGGGTTACCAGATGATGCCGGATGTAAACCCTGCAGGCAGGGCCAATAAATATGTAGCGGCAGCATTAAAATCAAGGGCAATGTTATATGCCGGTTGCATAGCCAAATATGGCTCTGTAAATTATGTTGATGGCGAAGCTAAGTCACTGGGTTATGTTGGTATACCGGCCGATAAGGCACAGGGTTACTTTACAAAAGCATACGATGCAGCAAAACTATTGGAAGGCCATTATTCGCTTTATGAAAAAAATGCGGATAAAGTACAAAACTATGTTGATCTGTTTTTAAAGAGTGACAGCCCCGAAAACATCTTTATAAAACAATATTCTATTGCTACAAATACAGCTCATAGCTGGGATGCTACCATGTCTCCCCGTTATATGACGGCTAATGCGCTTTCAAGAGCCTACCCTACATTGGAGCTTATCCAACGTTGGGGAACCTTGCCAATAACCAATACAGATGGAACCCCTAAACGTTTCGATAATCGTGCAGATTTAATGCAAGGGCTCGAACCAAGGTTGTTAGCTACGGTGTACTTCCCCGGCGCAACTTTAAGGGGGCTTACATTTGATGCCCAAAGAGGCATTTACCCATCTTTTAGCGGCACGGCAGCATCAGAGGTTGCAAAACAGCCTAACTCACGCAGTTATGTACTTGCGGGCGATACCAAAACGCTGTATCAGGGCAAAATGGTTATTGGCTTCACAGGCCTTACTACAGCCGCTGATGATGCAGTATCACGTACAGGTTTTTATGTTAGGAAATATATCGACTACGCTAAATCTACCTCAGAAGCTGATCTGTATAAAAGCCAGCAACCCTGGATAGATATGCGTTATGCCGAAGTACTGTTAAACCGTGCTGAAGCTGATGTTGAATTAGGCAATGTCGGCGATGCGCTTACTTGCATTAACCAGATCAGGAACCGTGCCGGTGCGTCACAATTGGGCAATGTTACTATTGATGATGTGCGTAACGAACGATGCAAAGAGCTTGCTTTTGAGAACCACTATTACTGGGATTTAAAAAGATGGAGAATTGCAGATGTTGTGTTAAATAACGCCAGGTTTAAAGGCCTTATGCCATATTATGTGTTTAACGAGAATAAATACATCTTTTTAGCAGAGCCGGAATTGTTTCAACGTAACTACAATTTCGACAAGAAATTTTATTACGAGCCAATTCCTGGTGGCGAGCTTGGAAAAAACCCTAATCTATACCCTAATAACCCTAATTATTAAGAAATTAAAATTGGAAAACATGAAAAAATTAATCGGCAGAGTTTTGTTGGGTATAAGTATCCTGGCAAGTGCTGCATGTACAAAAATAGATAATTACGAGCTTCCTGATGCTTCTTTAGAAGGCAACCTGGTCTCAAGCGAAGGTGGTAATCTGCTTACGTCGCAAGGCAGTACGCAGATAAGGCTGGAGCAGATCAGCTGGAGCGCCACCCCTTCCCCGCAAGAGATACCAAGTAAATTTGACGGTACCTTTAAGGATACCAAATTATTTAAAGGAACCTATAAGGTTATACCCAAGGGAGGCGCCTTTTGGCCAATTTATGATACAGCAAGGGTAGAGATAGGCAAAGGCACTAAACATGATTTTGTTGTTACGCCTTACTTACTTATCAAAAACTTCACGGCCACCTTAGCTGGTACCACTTTAACATTAAAGTATGATATAGAAGCGCCAATTGGCGCGGGCTTACCAACTATTTTAGAAACGCAACCCTTTATAAACACCACCAAGCTGGTGGGCACCGGCGCTTCTATCAGAGACTTTTCAGATGTTTACAAGGTATCCATCAATAAAGAGTGGAGCGATATGACAAGTGCTGATAAATCTATCACTATAGAAGTACCTGATATGCTGCCGGGGAGAAAGTTCTTTGTAAGAGCAGGCGTTCGCTTAAATGACAGTTTCAAAAGCTATAACTTTTCTGATATCATAGAAATAAACGTACCAAGTACCTAAGCAGGCTTATAGTTGCTTATGTGCTTTTTAAAGCTGTTGCGGGTTGAAATGTATTACGGTAGTATTTGGCCCGCAACAGTTTATTTCATTGATCTAAAAAAATTATAATAATGAAAAAGTTTAAGATATTATTCTTCATTCTTTTTGCAACTGCTTCATTGGCATGTTCCAAAAAAAATGTAACAAGCGAAATAAAGCCCGACAAGCCACCGGTGACTGTGCCGGGAAAGGTTTACGATATGACCGGTTTGTTATACAAATCTTACACAGGTTTAGTAATGGCCGGTTACCAGGGTTGGTTTGCTGCCGAAGGAGATGGCTCACAACGGGGATGGTATCATTACCAGGGCAACGGTGGCTTTTTCCCGGGCAATACTAATGTTGATTTTTGGCCGGATATTACCGAGTACACCAAGACGTATAAATCTCCATTCAAATTCGCCAATGGTTCTGATGCTTATCTGTACAGCCCCTACGATGAAGAAAGCGTAGACCTGCACTTTAAATGGATGAAGGATTACGGCATTGATGGCGTGCATATGCAGCGTTTTGTAGGCGAAATAAAGTCATCTAACGCATCAGGAAAAAGGCATTTTAATAAGGTTTTGGCAAATGCCCTAAAAGCGGCTAAAAAATATGGCCGGGCTATTAGCGTAATGTACGACCTGAGCGGATGCTCGAGCGCTGATGTGGCTTACCTGGAGCAAGACTGGAACGAGTTGCAGGCCACCTTTAAACTATTCGACAATAAAGAAAACCCCACTTACCTGTATCATAACGGCAGGCCAATGGTAACAATTTGGGGGGTAGGCTTTAACGATAATCGCAATTACACAATTGAGGATGTAAACAAGTTAATTGATAAACTTAAAGGTGCCGATAATAAAGTATCGGTGATGCTTGGGGTACCTTATTACTGGAGGACACTAGGTGATGATACCGAGAAATCTGCTTCGCTTCATACGCTGATAAAAAAATGTGATATCGTAATGCCATGGGCCGTAGGGCGATTTGATTCTAAAGGCTACAATGAGAAAATCATCTACGATGATATACAGTGGTGCAAAACCAACAAGGTTGATTATGTGCCATTGGTGTTCCCGGGTTTTACTTGGGGTAACATGCATAAAGATCCAAGTATTTATTATGCTATACCGCGCCTTAAAGGCGACTTTTTGTGGCAGCAAATTGCCGGTGCTAAAAGCGTTGGTGCTAAATCATTGTATGTAGCCATGTTTGATGAAATAGATGAGGGTACCGCCATTTTTAAAACCGCCCGCGCGGCCGATGTTCCGGTAAATGGAACTGCCGGCCTTAAGTTCGTGGGGATTGAAAATGAGCTTACTTCAGATTATTATTTGTGGTTAACCGGCCAGGGAACCAAGTGGTTTCATGGCGAACCGGGTTATACGCGAGTTAAACCGAGCAGGTAATTATTTAAGGTCATATTATAAAAAACTAAAAAGCCCGCTCCTATACATACAATAATATTGAAGCGGCTTATAACCAAATTATTAAACTTTAAAGCTTAAAGGAAATGAGATTAATAAAAACAACGATGGTATGTTCCATCTTCTTAATCGGGCTTGCGGCTACCAGCTGTAAAAAAGAGAAATACATGTCAAGGGATACATCGGGCATTGTACCACCGCCAGATGTACCACCTGTAGTAGAACCGGTTGACCCTACCCTTGTGGTATTTGATAACGTTGACGCGGCCGATGGATGGGAAACTGTAGGTGCACCCGTTATTGAAACACTTGCCCCAAAACAAGGTACAGGGTATTTAAAAAATACCATTAAAGACGGCGGGGATTTTATGCAGTTCATAAAAAAGATGCCTGCCCCGGTTGATTCTAAATTAACGGCTGCTAACGGTCAGTTTTCGTTTTGGTGGTATATATCTGATGTGTCGCTTCTTAAGGACGATGGACAGATAGAAATAACCAGTGGCGGCGATGCCGATAAGGAAGAATACGGATGGTCTGTAGCTAAATTACTGCCTTCCTTAAAAAGTGGCTGGAACCAGGTAAATCTTAACTTCAAAAACGCGGATCTTTCAGGAACCCCAAACCCTGCTGCATTAAATTTCTTCCGTGTATTCTTTTTCACTAAGGATAAAGCCCACGCGGATTTGATCTCTGGTGTAGATGGACTTGTGTTTAGAGCAGCGCCGCCAACTCCACCAATTACATTAGATAATGTAGACCTTGCAGATGGTTGGGAAACCGTAGGCACCCCTGTTATTGAAACACTGGCTCCAAAACAAGGTACCGGATATTTAAAAAATACCATAAAAGACGGTGGCGATTTCATGCAGTTTATAAAAACCTTTGTGCCGCCTGTTAATGTAACATTTACCGAGGCCAATACACAATTCAAATTTTGGTGGTACGTATCTGATGTATCTGCCCTTAAAGCCGATGGTTCTATCGAGGTTACTAGTTCAGGCCAATCTGATGTGAATGAATCTGCCTGGGATGTGGCGCCATTATTACCCAATTTACATAATGGCTGGAACGAAATCAAACTTGATCTGAGTGCTGCGAATAAAACACCCGACGGAGGAGCTGATCTGAAAGCGATAAACCATTTCCGGATCTTCTTTTTTACAAGCAGTAAAGCCCATTCAGATATAATTACAGGTATAGATGATCTTCGTTTTGCCGAAAAATAATTTTAAACCCTAATCTTAATACTCAATACTATGATGGCAGAGAAATTTTCTCTGCCATCTTTAAAAATACACATCATTATAATAATGGATATATATAACTTATTAATAACACCAGCTGGCAAAACCAGGTTCAGATCTTTATCAGCTGCATTTGCCCTGGGCTTCGGCATGCTATCTATAACATCATGTATTGCTCAGGAAGGGCCAGCCGTAAGCACCCCCGCCGTTAACACCCCGGCAGTTACTACAACTGTGGGAAACCCTTTTGTAAGAGATATGTACACTGCCGATCCATCTGCGCATGTGTGGAAAGACGGGCGGTTATATGTATACCCCTCGCATGATATCGCCCCGGCAAGGGGTTGCGACCTGATGGACCAGTATCATGTTTATTCAACAGATGATATGGTTCACTGGAAAGATCATGGCGAAATACTTCGCGCCAGCCAGGTTGAATGGGGGCGCCCCGAAGGCGGCTTTATGTGGGCACCAGATTGTGCTTACAAGAATGGCACTTATTACTTCTACTTCCCGCACCCAAGCGGCACCGAATGGAACACCACCTGGAAAATAGGTGTAGCTACCAGCAAAAGCCCTGCAAGCGGCTTTAAATCGCAAGGCTATATTAAGGGGCTCGAAGCTATGATAGACCCTTGTGTATTTGTTGATGACGATGGACAGGCCTATTTCTATTATGGCGGGGGCGGTACCTGCAAAGGAGGAAAGCTCAAAGATAATATGGTAGAAATTGACGGCCAGATGCAAAAAATGGAAGGCCTTGAGGATTTCCACGAAGCAAGCTGGGTAAATAAAAAGGATGGTGTATACTACCTGTCGTACTCAGATAATCACGATGTTAATGGCAAACACAATCAGATGCGCTATGCCACCAGTAAAAGCCCTTTAGGCCCCTGGACACACAAAGGTATATATATGGACCCTACCAATAGCTACACCAATCACGGCTCTATAGTTAAGTTTAAGGGGCAATGGTACTCCTTTTATCATAATAGCGCGCTCTCTAATCAAGATTGGTTACGGTCTATCTGTGTAGATAAACTTTACTATAATGCCGATGGTACAATTAAAAAAGTTGTGCCTACAGGTTATATAAAAAAATAAACATTTACCGCCAATCAAACATAAAAAGATATGATAAGAAGACGATTTAACGCACTTATGCTGCTATCGCTGTTTGTGGTAACGGGCAGTTGTTCAAAAGGCTCTAAAACGCCTGTGCCAACGCCCCCACCTGCCAAACCCGATACCAATATAGACCTTACACCGTCGCCCGTGGGCGATGTAGTAGGTAAAGTAGTGGTTGGTTACCAGGGATGGTTTGCCGCGATAGGCGATGGTTCACCTATTAACAGATACTGGCATTGGGCACACACCTGGGAGCAACAGCCCTCGCCAACTAATACAGCCATTAAATCATGGCCGGATGTGCGCGATTATACCAGCACTTTTCCAACCAGCTATGCAAATTTAGGCAATGGGCAGCCTGCTAACTTATTCTCTTCTTTTACCGATCAAACTATTGATACCCAGTTTAAGTGGATGAAACAGTATGGTATTGATGGGGCAGCTTTACAACGTTTTAACCCAAGCGGGTTGGAAGGCCCTGTACGTGATGCTATGGCGGCAAAAACTAAAATAGCTGCCGAAGCAAACGGTGTAAAATTTTATATTATGTATGATGTAAGCGGCTGGACCAATATGCAAACAGAGCTTAAAACCGACTGGACAAATAAAATGTCTGCCTATACTTCCTCATCGGCATATGCCAAACAAAATGGCAAACCGGTAGTATGTATCTGGGGCTTTGGCTTTAATGATACTAACCACAGTTTTTCGGCAGCAGCCTGCCTTGATGTTATCAAATGGTTTCAAAGCAAAGGTTGCTATGTTATTGGCGGCGTGCCAACAAACTGGCTTAAACAAACAAGCGATTCGCGCCCCGAGTTTTTAAATACTTACAAGGCCTTAGATATGATATCGCCATGGATGGTTGGGCGGATAGGCAACGCCAATCAATCTGATGGATTTTTTGTAAATACCAATAAAGCCGACCAGGCTTATTGTAATGCACATGGCATTGATTACCAGCCCTGCATTTTGCCCGGCGATCTGCAGGAACGCCAGCGTGCACATGGCGACTTTATGTGGAGACAGTTTTATAACATGAAGCGTGTTGGCGCGCAGGGTATTTATATTTCAATGTTTGATGAATACAACGAAGGTAACCAGATAGCCAAAACTGCCGAAAGCCAGGCTTTTGTGCCGGCAGGGGCAGGTTTCCTTGCATTGGATGAAGACGGCACCGCATGCTCTTCAGATTACTACTTAAGGCTTACCGGCGACGGTGCTAAGATGTTTAAAGGGCTTATTCCCCTTACCGCAACCCGCCCAACAAAGCCAGTTTTGTAAAGCATATATCAGTTAATTATCAGTTTAAACGCCGCGGGTCAGTTGATCCAGCGGCGTTTTTGTTTCTTAGATATTGATAGAATGGATTGTCCTTTAAAAAAATTAAGTGTGCCCGGATCTCATCCCGAACACACTCGTTACCAATTAACCAATTAAATCCCAACTCTGGTAAGTCAGAATATCTTTATATCACAATAGACACTTCAGAATGAAGAACAGACTAAAGGGCCGGTAAATAATTATTTCACATAAAAGCTGTCGCTCATCCTTATATCTTCTGATGAACTGCCAATCATTACTTTAAACTCTCCCGGTTCAACAACCTGTTTCATCTGCCGGTTCCAAAGCATCAGCTCTTTATTGTCAATTTTAAATTGTACCGTGCCGCTTTCGCCAGGCTTTAAACTGATGCGTTTAAACCCTTTTAGTGACTTTACGGGTGTGGTAACACTTGCAATAACATCACGCAGGTATAACTGCACAACCTCGGTACCTTCCACCTTACCGGTATTTTTTATGCTGATACTAACGTTTATCGATCCGTTAAGCGGAATACTTTTACTGTTGATATTTAAACCCGAATACTGAAACGTAGTATAACTTAACCCATGCCCGAAAGGATATAAAGCAGAGGTATCCTCATCTATATACACATGCCTGGAGGTTGGCTTATGGTTATAATAAAAAGGCACTTGCCCTACCGAACGAGGAAACGTCATAGGTAGCTTGCCCGATGGGTTAACTTTACCCAATAAAACATCTGCAATGGCCAAACCGCCCGCATCACCCAAAAACCACGATTCTACAATAGCAGGGATCTTTTTTGCTACCCAGTTAATACATAAAGGTCTGCCGTTAAATAATACCACTACGGTAGGCTTCCCTGTTTTATATACCGCCTCAATAAGGCGGATTTGCTGTTGGTTCAGGTCAAGGTTTGCCCTGTCTTTACCCTCTCCCACTTCGTTTATATCTTCACCAAGCACCACTACAGCTATATCCGCGCCGTTTACGGTGTTTACAGCTTTTTGCAGGTTTTCGTTTTGTTTTAATGTGTCAGACGAGTAACCGGTTTCATATTTGATATCCAGCTTATCCCCTGCCCTTTGTTTTAAGGCATCAATTATAGCCACACCCTTACCTGCTTTATTAGCATATCCACCCAAATAAGTACTTGCTGCCAGCGGGCCAATTACCGCTACAGAATGCACATTAGCACCAAACGGCAAAAGCGAGTTATCATTTTTTAATAAGCTGATACTTTCCTGAGCTGCCTTTAGTGCAACCTCGCGGCTTGCTTCGGTATGGTTAACTTTTTTTAGCAGGGTTTCATCTGTATAAGGATTGTCAAACAAACCCAGCATAAATTTCACCCTCAAAACGTTCGATACCGCCCTATTAAGATCAGAAATAGACAATTTTTTGCTTTTTAACGCCCCTTGTATAGCCTCATGAAACTGGGGATGCGAAAAATCATAGAACTGCATATCCAGCCCGGCGGTAAGTGTTTGTGCCATGGCATCGGCAGGGTCCGATGCGATCTGATGATTATTTAACGACATTTTTATTGCGCCAAGGTCAGATAATACAAAACCCTTAAAACCCCA
>NZ_JAQBOI010000173.1 GCF_028288105.1 Mucilaginibacter sp.
AGCTGCACCCGGATTATAAGAACTGGAAAGTGCTTATCCCCGAAAGCAGTACGGTTATGGAGAACTATGTAGTTACCAAAAACAGCATCATCGTTCAGGATAAAAAGGATATTGAGAGCCGTTTAACCATATACAACCTCGATGGTAAAAAATTACGGGCAATGCCCCTGCCAGAGAAAGGCAGCATAGGCGGCATTACTTACGACAGGGAAGAAGACCTGGTTTATATTTCGCTGGTTACCTTTACATCTACCCCAAAAACCTACGTAGCATCTCCAAAAGATTATAAGTGGAAACTGTTTTATCAAAGGATACTGCCTGTTGATATGAGCCAGATAACCGGTGAAATAAAGTTCTATATCAGTAAAGATGGCAGCCGCGTGCCTGCCTTTGTGGTGCACCGCAAAGATCTGAAAATGGATGGCAATAACCCCGTATTGTTAACCGCTTACGGTGGTTTCCAATCGGGTATTAAACCGGGTTATTATGGCTTTTACGCGCCGTTTATACAGGCGGGCGGCATAGTGGTACAGCCGGGCATCCGTGGTGGCGACGAGTTTGGCGAGCAATGGCACCTTGATGGCATGCTGGCCAAAAAGCAAAACAGCTTCGATGATTTTTACGCTTGCGCGGAATGGCTGATCAAAGAGAAATATACAACTGAAAGTAAGATAGTTGCCCTTGGTGGCAGCAACGGCGGTTTGTTGATGGGTGCCGCGGCAACCCAACGCCCCGACCTGTTTAAAGCCATAGTATGTGAAGTACCTTTACTGGATATGCTGCGCTACCATAAATTTCTGATAGCCCGTTACTGGATCCCGGAATACGGCGCGGCCGAAGACCCGGAACAGTTTAGGTGGTTACTGCGTTACTCGCCCTACCAAAACATAAGGCTTGGCGTAAACGTTCCGCCCATGCTGGTAACCGCAGGCGCTAACGATACCCGTGTAGACCCGATGAACGCCAAAAAGTTTGTGGCCGCACTACAGAACAATCCCGGCCAAACCAGCCCCATCATATTGCATATGGATTTCGACAGCGGCCACGGCAGCGGCCAAAGCACCCAGCAAGCCATAGATAACTGGACGTTTGTGTTTGAATATGTGATGAACCAGTTGGGAATGTAGATCCCACCGTGTCATTGCGAGGATCTGGCGGGGGAATGTGTGTTGGAGAGCCGCGGCAATCTCGTCGCTTGCAAATCTAAACGCGACGAGATTGCCGCGTCGCTATCGCTCCTCGCAAAGACATGGATGAAAAGAATAGGAAATTAAGCACACGCGGCACGCGTGCGCCAGCAAAGAGATTTGTTCTCAACCGCAGTTTCAACCATCAGGCAACCCATTGAATCCTTATTTAACTGGATCATCGTAAAAACCGATATACAAAGAGCCAGTAAAGTCAGGTCTACTAAAGGGTTACTCGTACATGTATTTGGTAAAATTTCCGCTGCTTTTATTTACCTTGTCTTTTAACCCTTGATTCGCATTTATAATATGAACCTAACACAAAACGATATTGACGAGTATTTAAACAAACATCTGCCATACAGATTAAATTCGCTAATGGCATGGGATATAATGATGTATAGGCAAAAAAACAACGTTGACAAGCAATATGTAAACCTCCCAATAAGTCCATATCAAGATTCACTGGTAATAGAACCAGCATTTGAAATCTCATTAGTATTTGGCCGCGCCCTTGTGCAGTTTATAGGTATTAGTTATGAAGACGGAAAGCTTAAGGAACTAATCAAACCCAAAAAGGACGATATAACTTTAAAATCCCTCTTTCCTAATCGTCCTTTTTGTCCTTTAACCGACATCGATTTAAAAGAAAATGAATCAGATATTGCAACTCTCTTTAGAGTAGCTAATAAATCTGTCGCTCATTTAACGAGTACGGTATCAAACAATGGAGAACATGAGCGGCTTTCGTATGCTCGAAAAGCGATATATAATTTGGTTTTAAAGTACGTTCCAGAAATACCCAAAAATAGACTTTGGTACAACAATGAAATTTAGGTATTGTCAAAAGCTCAATTTAGGAGCATCAAGCTAAGTGTAATTATTATTGAATTTTTATTAGATCGATGTTATATTTATTTTTATAACAATCCCCAACGAGGCGGCACATTATCCCTAACTAATTAGCCAATTGCTCGTCAAGAAAAAACAACAACTCCCCAGTTGATTTATTATAACATTCATTTAAAGCGTTCCTTGCGCTTTTGTAGCCCCACATATTTGATTTGCTTGATATATTTGAAATTTCTTTAGTCGTTGTTTTCTCGCCAACAAATATCTGTACATAATATGAAGTGATCGCGTTCCATTGCCCCTTTGGAAATACCATTGTAGAAAAATGACCGCCAACCATCCCTATTCCACCCGAAATATCTGTTCCAAATCCTGCATGATAAGCAGCTATGCCTATTTTAATCAAAACTGATTTGCTGGCTAAATTCTTTTTATAATAGTCTGATTCTGGCCGCTGTACCAATATTACTGACGGATAAGTTACTTTTAATTGGGAAAATAATGTCTGAATTATCTGCTCTGATGAACACTCGATTTTATTTTTTGGAGGTATAGATCTACCATCAAAAAACACAATATTAATCGTATCATTTTTTCTTAAATCAACCCTGGGCTTAACTTGGTAGTTTTCTGGACACCAAACATATATTTTTTGAGCCTTCGTGGTGTATCCTATTAAAACAAATAGGATGAGTAAAAGATTTTTCATAAGATATAAGGTTTACGGTTAATACATTATAGAGTTTCGCTGTAAATAAACAAAAATATTACCAGCCAACAGAAAAAATTCTTTTAGTACCTAATGTTAACATTCCTTCGAGTTCAGTAACATGCTTTCGAATTTCCCCATAATAACTAAGTTTAATTTTAAATTTCTTGTTTAAGCTGTTATACACTTGCAATATTTCCCCCTCACTGGTCGAAGTTTAAAACTTCGACCTAAAATAGGGCAAGGATTCTCCTTGCGTAAGCTGAAAGCTTACCACATTGTAGGTCCAGATTACGCTACGCTAAACCTGAACCAGCAGGAGGCAATTTGCTTATCTTTTACGCAGTCACCAACTAACCGCAGCAGGATGTTCCCTGCTGGATAGGCGGACATTTAACCGTACCATAGCTGCAGAAAACACAGCAATCACCTGCAAGCGGTTTTAAACGGGTTTTGCAGTTCTCACACTCATAAAAGTACTGGCACGCATCGGTCGGCATTTCTTCTTCTCTTTGAAAGCCACAATTCGGACACGTGATTACAGAATTAAGCAGGATCGCTGTTGCCATAGGGTTAGTTGTTTTTGATCAATTAGATTGTACCCGATTTCTTTTACTTTGCAATTAATACCGTCACCACCACCCACTGGTCGAAGGTTTATAAATCGACCTAAAATAGGGCAAGGATCCTCCTTGCGTAAGCTGAAAGCTTACCACATCTTAGGTCCAGGTTACGCTACGCTAAACCTGAACCAGCTGAGATTAAGCTTTCAGATTAAGATACAACGCGCTCCATCATTGCCATAACATCCTCTTCGGTCCCTTCAAACGGTCCCGAAGTTTCTATTTTTAGCCCAGCCATGGCAGCAGCAAATTCGCCGGCATTTTGTATATCGGCACCTTTAACACGTTTGTACAGGTAACCAGCCATATAGGTATCACCGCAACCGGTGGCATCCACCACTTCGGTTGGTTTGTAGGCCGGCACATCGTAATAAATACTATCAGCATAAATTACAGAGCCCATACTGCCCAGGGTTACCACTACTTCTTTAACACCCCATTCGGCCAAAACCTTTGCGCCTTCGCGGATATCGGCAATGCCTGTAAGTACCTCCAGCTCGCTTTCGTTCACCTTTAATATGTCGATGTGTTTAAGGGCTTCTTTTTTATCGGCCCAGTCAACCGCGTGTACGCCTTTATCTATCACCTCGCGCAAATAGCCCTGCGCATCAACAGAAACATTACCCCGACTAAACAACGCTTTGATCAAATCGGTCGACATATCATCGGCCAGCAACGGCCCCAAATGGAATATAATAGCTTCTACATCCTTAATATCTTCGGCAAAAAAAGCATCGGCTTTTTGCAAAACACGCTGGGTACGGTTGTCCTGGTTCTCGCCGTATATATTCTCAAAGTAAACCGTATGCGCGCTCGGCAATACTTTTACATCGATGCCCTTATCGCGCAGGTTGGCAACGCTGGGCAGTTCAGTTTCGGCAACGGCAGTAATGAGTTTATACCGCACATCCATATTACGGATAGCGTTTGAGAAGTAAAAGGCCGTACCACCAGCCATGTGTTTAATGGCTTTGGCGGTAACAATTTTATCTAATGTGATGTGTCCTATGCAGCAAATATCGTACATCTGTTAAATTTCAATTTATTATTTAGTAAAGTGGGTACAAATGTAATATTCTGTTTGTCAATTATTTGTTACAAGTTAATATAGTAATCCAAAGGCTATTATACTATTTTAGCAATTCGCATTAATAACTATCTCACATTTCCCCGTTATTATGAACACAAAAAACTTCCTTAAAAAGGTATTATTCGCTTTAAGCCTGGCATTTGCATTAACCCTGCAAGCTAATGCCCAAACCCCTGCAGACGACCCGCATCTGGGTATTATCCCGGCACCGGCATCTATAAAAAAAACCACCGGGGTATTTGTTTTTAGTCAGCTTACGCGGATAAGGGTGGATAACCCCAAAGATAAAACCACCGCTTTTCTTAAAGATTTTTTGCTGAATAACCGCCACTTTAATAACAGGCTAAGCAAGTACAACCCCAAAATAAGAGCTACCAGTGGTACTACGCTCATACTAACCGCTAAGGGTGCCGACAAGTTGCCCAAAGAGGGTTACAAGCTAACTATAACGCCGCGCCGTATTACCATTATCGGCAAAGGAGCCGGCTTATTTTATGGGATGCAAACTTTTATGCAGCTATTCCCTGTAGCTACATCGGGCACCGAAAAACTGCCTTGCGTGGTTATTGAAGATGCCCCACGCTTTGGCTATCGCGGTATGATGCTGGATGTATCCCGCCACTTCTTCACTGTTCCGCAGGTTAAAAAGGTGATTGAACTGTTGGCTACCTATAAGATCAACAATTTTCACTGGCATTTGGTTGATGGCCAGGGCTGGCGTATCGAAATAAAGAAATACCCTAAGCTGACCCAGGTTGGCGGCTACCGTGATCAAACCATGTTTGGCACCAACCGCGACTGGCCCGACAGCCTTACTTACGGTGGTTATTATACCCAGGATGATATTCGCGATGTGGTAAAATTTGCTGCCGACAGGTTCATTAATATAGTGCCCGAAATTGAGATGCCCGCGCATTCTGATGCCGCCTTGCGCGCCTATCCCGAACTGCGTTGTGAGCAACCGGCCGACAGTAAAACACCTGCACGCAGCTTTGGCAGCCTTTACTGCCCTACCGAAGAAACATTCACCTTTTTAGAAAATGTGCTTACCGAAGTTATGGAACTCTTCCCAAGTAAATATATACACGTTGGGGGCGACGAAGCAAATAAACAGCCCTGGAAAGAATCGGCATTTGTACAGAACCTGATAAAAGAGAAAGGCTTTAAGGATGAAAATGAAGTGCAAAGTTATTTTATTCAGCGAATGGAAAAGTTCATCAACTCTAAAGGGCGCAGCATTATTGGCTGGGACGAGATACTGGAAGGCGGCCTTGCCCCAAATGCCACCGTAATGAGCTGGACCGGCGAAGAAGGCGGCATAGCAGCGGCCAAACAAAAGCACAACGTTATTATGACGCCGCAAACTACCGGCAACTATTTTGACCATTACCAGAGCGGCTCGCCGCAGGAGCCGGTTTCCTTTGGCCGTTATGCTACGCTTGATGAAACCTACAATTACGACCCGGTATCTAAAGAACTTACACCCGAAGAACAACAATACGTAATAGGTACCCAGGGCAATTTATGGACGGAGTATGTACCCACCATGGCCAAACTGCAATACCAGATCTTTCCACGCCTGTTTGCGTTATCTGAAGTGGCCTGGAGCCTGCCTGCCAATAAAGACTATAACAACTTTACCAATGTGCGCCTGGCCAAACATTTTGCCCGTTTAGATGCTAAAGATTATAATTACCGTGTCCCTATTGCCATGCCCGTTATTGACACCATGGTTTTTGGTCAGCGGTTTACCTGGGCACCAGTAAGCGTTGTGCCGGGAGCTAAAATATACTACACCCTAAACGGCCGCGACCCACTAGATACCGATCTGGAGTATAATGGCACCCCCATTACTTTTGCTATCCCTGCAAACGAGAAACGCGAGTTTAAAACCCGTGTTATCACGCCATCGGGCAGGCGCAGTATTGCCAGCAGAGTGCTGATGTATAACCGTGCTTTAATGCCAGCCGTAAACTATACGGCCAATAAGCCCGGCTTAAATTATAAGCTGCTGAAAACAAAATTCACCACGCCCGATCAATTGGATTATGCAACCACAAAGGATTCGGCCATGATTGATCAGTTTAACGCAGAGCCATTCAAGAAAGATAATCCAAGCTTCGGTGCGGTATATAATGGCTATATCAACATCCCGGCAGATGGCGCCTACAATTTCAGCCAGGCATCTTATACCGATACCCAGCTATTCATCGACGGCGAAAAGCTCACCGAAGCTGAACCCGCCCTGCCACTTGCAAAAGGGTTCCATAAAATAAAAGTAAAATACATTTATAACCAACCGGTATTGCAACCCGGCGCTTACAGGATAAGGCAGACACCGTTAAAGGTATTTATAACCGCACCCGACGGAAGTAAAAGGGAAATAGATGCTGGTATGCTGTATAATTAAGAGTTGGTGAAGGGGAAAATCCCTTCATAATACATTTGCAAAAAGCAATAGTATTACTCAATATCAATACATTATAATATAGACAAAAACTATATACTATAGATTTTTAAGATAAATTGACGTAATTTTTAATTGTATATTTGTTGCATAAATTATAACAAAACAACCATTATGTTAACGATAGGACAAAAATTTCCCGAATTTTCTAAAATTGCCGTAACAAGCCTTGAAAAAGGTAAAGAGTTTGAAACAATAACTTCTGAATACCTTGTTAATGATGATAACGTTTGGACTGTAATGTTCTGGTGGCCAAAGGATTTCACTTTTGTATGCCCTACAGAGATTGCTGAGTTCAACAAAAACTTTGGTGAGTTCCGCGACCGCGACACCCGCCTTATTGGTGCATCTACCGATAGCGAATTTGTTCACGCTGCATGGAGAACCCACCACGATGACCTGCGCGATCTTAAATTCCCAATGTTAGCTGATACTTCAAAATCATTAGCGGAAGACCTTGGTATTTTAGAGCCAAACGAAAAAATCGCTTACCGTGCTACTTTCATTATTGATCCTACCGGTATCATCCGTTGGGTATCTGTAAATGACCTTAGCGTAGGCCGTAACGTTAAAGAAGTTTTGCGTGTGCTTGATGGCTTGCAAACCGACGAGCTTTGCCCTTGCAACTGGGAAAAAGGCCAGGAAACTTTAACAGTTTAATAAATAGTTTAACCAAACTGATATTTAACCACAGAGTACACTGAGAGAAAACCACAAAGTACACAGAGATTAAACTTTGTGCCCTCTGTGAAAAAACTCTGTGTTCTCTGTGGTTATTTTTTTACCCTTTAATTTTAATAATACCACTATGAGTGAAAGCACCGAAATAGTACAGGAACTGGTAGAGATCACCGGCCTGGACAAAGCATACCGTACACCAGCCCTTACCTTGTTAGAAGCAGGTGAATCACGCTACCTGCGCGATCTGAAACTGAACTTTACCAGCACCCTAACATCCGAACATTTAAGCGCTAAAGAATGCGCCTTATTAGGTTTAAGCACCGCGGTGAACAACCAGAACGCGCCGCTTATTGCTTACTACACCAACGTAGCTAAACAAAACGAAGCTACAGATGCCGATGTTGCCGAAGCAGCAGGTTGCGCTTCATTATTGGCATCAAACAATATTTTTTATCGTTTCAGACATTTTACTCAGAAAGAAAAATACACCCAGATACCGGCACGTATCCGTATGCAGCTGATGATGAAGCCCGTAACTGGCAAGGAGTTTTTTGAATTGATGAGCTTAGCCATTTCGGCCGTTAACGGTTGCGAAATGTGTGTTAATGCACACGAAGATTCACTGATAAAACTGGGCATAACCGAAGAGCGTATATTTGATGCCGTAAGGATAGCATCATTGGTTACAGCAACAGGGAAAATTATTTTCTAATAAACAGAAAGAATTTTCGCGGTGTTTAAAACTATTGTCAAATAAAATTTGGCTTTGTTAATTTAAAAGCTTTAATTTTAAGGCTTAAAGATTACTACTAACCTCTGTTGTCAATAATAATTTTATAGCTGTAAAACATTACGATCCCAGAGGGGATTACAAATTTAATTGTTGATTTTTTGGAAAAGCCATTCCGTTTGTAAAAGCAGAATGGCTTTGTTTTTTTAGTGGGAATCTGTTACAGCCTTTAGCTTTTTAAACGGCTGCAAGTATAGTAATGGTATAGAGAAAAGCATTACCAAACCCGAGATCCAGTAAGCATCATCGTAAGTTAGCAACATAGTTTGTTTGACAACAGCACCTTCAATAGCGGCATAAGCCATATGTGTAGCATCGATAACCGATTTACCTTTTGCCATAAACGCGTGCGTATATTGATTTAAGCGTTCGGTAAATGCTGGGTTATACGGGTTCACATGTTCAATAAGTGTGCTTCTGTGGTAACCCTGGCGTATGTGTATAATGGTTGTTAAAGCCGCGATACCAAACGACCCGCCTAACTGGCGCATCATATTGTTTAAGCCCGATCCCTGGCCAATTTCCGGGCCTTTCAGATCAGCCATGGCCAGTGTGGTTAAAGGCACAAATAATAAAGCCATACCCACACCACGTATCAATAACGGAACCAATACATCTTTCTCGCCCGTTGCCAGGGTAGAGTTACTCAGCATCCATGTAAACACAAAGAACAGGAACATACCCAAGGTAGCCATAAATTGTGCAGGGACACCTTTATTAAGCATCTTACCTATAAAAGGCATCATAATAATGGTACATACCCCACCCGGGAATAGCAGCTCGCCTGTTTGCTGCGCGTTAAAGCCCAACAAATTCTGACAAAATACCGGGAACACGAATACCGAACCGTATAAACCAAATCCCAGAATGAACGAGGTGAACATCCCCACGGCAAAACTTCGATGCCGCATAATGCTAAAGTTTACAATAGGGTGGTCGGTGCTTAATTCCCGCCATATAAATAATATGGTACCTAAACCGGCGGTAACTGTAAGTACAATAATATATGTTTTTGCAAACCAATCTTCCGATTCACCTTTTTCAAGGATAGTTTGTAAACTACCTACGGCAACAGCCAGTAAGCCAATACCCCACCAGTCAATTGGTTTTTTCTCCTCCTTAGGCGTTTCTCTAACAAATGTATAGGTAAGGAATATGGCCAACGCACCCACCGGGATGTTTACATAAAATATCCACGGCCATGCGTAGTTTTCTGTGATCCAGCCACCAATTGTAGGGCCTACTGTTGGCCCAACTACCGCGCCTAAACCAAATAATGCTGTAGCGGTACCAATTTGCTCGCGGGGCCAGGTTTCTAATAAAATGGTTTGCCCGGTAGATATTAAACCACCGCCGGCTATACCTTGTATTATACGAAACACAACCAGTTCATCAAGCGAATTGGCGTTACCACACAAAAACGATGCTATGGTAAATACTATAATAGAGGTAAGAAAATAATTTTTACGGCCAAAGCGCCCGCCCAACCAGCCCGACATAGGCAGGATGATTACGTTTGCTACGGCGTAACCGGTAACCACCCAGGCAACATCCTCAAGGGTTGCGCCAAGGTTACCTTGTATATGTGGGATAGCTACGTTTACGATGGTGGTATCAATAAGCTCAAGCAATGATGCCATGATCACCGTAATGGTAATTATCCATTTTTTAAAGCCAGTTTCAGCCATGGTATTTAGTCTTTAGTAATTACCGAAACATCTACGCTCATACCCGGGCGCAGTTTCGCTATATCTTCTTTGCTGCCTGTAACTTTTATTTTAACAGGCACACGTTGTACAACTTTTACGAAGTTACCGGTAGCATTATCCGGTGGCAATAAAGAGAATTTAGCACCTGTAGCAGGCGAGAAGTTATATACTGTACCTTCAACCTTCAGATCAGGGTAAGCATTAACATCAAGGTTAACTTTCTGGCCGTTTTTGATCTTCTCTAACTGTGTTTCTTTAAAGTTGGCAGTAACATAAATGCTGTTATCATTTACTACCGAGAACAAAGTTTGTCCTGCTTGTACCAACTGGCCTATCTGTACGTTCTTTTTAGCCACAATACCGCTCGATGGCGATCTAACATCAGTATAAGTTAACTGTAGCTTAGCATAATCAATATCAACCTGCCTTTGGCTTACGCCTGTATTGGTAACTTTTAACTGGCTGCGGCTTGTTGCTACCTGCTCTAAAGCGGCTTTGTATTTATCGCGCGCGGCATTATAGTTTGCCTGTGCAACATCTAAATCGGCTTTAGCCTGGTCAAACTGCTGGCGGGTTACTGATCCATCCTGTACCAGGTTGGCGTAACGGGCATAATCTTTACGCATTTTATCTAAACGTGCACTTGCAGATTCTACATCGGCCCTCGCGCTTGATGAGTTTGCAGCGGTAGTAGAGATCTGTGATTCACCTACATTAATACCTGCGCTTGCGCCAACTTGTGCGGCCTGTGCCTGTTCTAATTTTACTTTGTAATCGCGGTCGTCAATTTTAACCAGTAGCTGGCCTTTGTTAACGTGTGTGTTTTCTTCAAACATAATGCTGTCAACATAACCGCCAACACGTGCCACAACCGGACTAATGTCGCCATCTATCTGCGCATCGTCAGTATCAACGTGCTTACTGAAGTATATATATTCTTTTACCCCAAAAATGATACCTCCCAAAAGAACGATCCCTAATATGATAGGAAGAACCCTATTTGGTTTCTTTTTGGTTTCTGTTTCCTGTGTTGCCATTGTTTTATGTGTTGTAGTTATTTGTTGATTTTTCCTGTTGATTTTATTAATGTATAGTATGCAAGCCCTGCATCTGCCTTAGCCAGCTCCAGGTTTATTTCGGCCTGGTAAAGCAGGGTTTGCGCATCGGCACGGTCTGTAGCCGATGATATATTGCTCTTGTATTTTGATTCCAGTATGCGGTTATTTTCCTGTGCCTGGTTTATGGAGGTTTGCAGCAAGTTTATTTTATCCAGCGCCGCCTTATAGTTCTGGTAGCTTTGGTTCACCTCGTTCTTAATGTTATCGGTAGTGATGCCTCTGTTAATTATAACTTCTTCGCGCTGTAACTTAGCTTCTTTAACCTTGTTCTTGTTTGTCCATAGGCTACCAAAATCCCAACCCAGTGTTACACCAACTGATATTGGGGTAATGTAATTACCGCTTTTAGGCAATGGGTTTGCAGCTACACCAACATAGTAAGCACTACCCGACGCCGAAAGCGTAGGCGAAGTATTAGCCTTTATGCTTTTGATATTGATATCTGCAACTTGTGTACGCAGGTCATTCTGTTTAAACTCGGGGCGGTTAGCCATTGCCGAATCCAGGTAAGCGGTTAAAGGCAATGCAGTCCTATCAGCCTCAGTTATCTGTGCAATAGTTAACTCGGTGCTTTCCGGTAAACCCAATAGAATATTCATATTGTAGTTAATGATGCGGCGGTTATTTTCCAGATCGATACCATTCAGCTCAATGTTTGAGCGTTGCAATTGAAAGCGCAATACATCATTCTTGGTAACCAATCCCTGGTCAAAAAACCGCTGTGATTGTTTTATCTGCGCATCTATGGTAACTAAGTTTTGCTGAACCACTTTTTTGCTTTGCAAAACCTTGTACAGGTTATAGTAGGCGTTAATAATGCTGTAAGCAATCTGGTCTTTATCATTCACGGCATCTAAACGGGCAACCTCGGTTAACAAGGTGGTTGATTCGCGGGCATACTTTAATTTGTTGCCCTCCCATATTACCTGGTTTAACGATAGTGTACCTAAGTAAGCATTAGCGCTGGTTGGCAGGTTTATGCTTTCTTCGCCAAAGTTTAACTTGTTGGCAGGGATCTGCGCGCGGTTATAACCAAAGCTGGCCTTACCGGTTGGCAAAGAGCGGTCTTTTGCCTGTTGATATTGCGATACGGCCTGGTCAATACGCGATTGTGAAAGTTTCAGCACTTTGCTGTTTTCCAATCCAAGCTTAAGGGCCTCATCAAGGGTCAGTGTCCTGTCTTGTGCGGCGGCAGGGTTGGTAACCAGTAATGCTAATAGTAACATAGCAATACTGCCCGCGGCCTTAAAGGCTTTTTTAATTTGTAAAGGTTTCAAGGGTATATTATTATTTGTTGTCATTTTCATTTTGCAAGTAAGCTTTTAACAGTGTTTTCATGTATTTTTTAAACCGGGGTTTAAGTACATCATTCTGAATGTTGGTATCCAACACATCAAAACCAAGTACCCTTGATGAGATATGCGGGGTGTTTACGATGTAATTTTTAGTACCAAAGATGGTAGCAACTAAAAGTTGCTGATCTGCATCTTTATTGAAATCTCCCTTTTTTATACCCTCGGCTATAATGTTCTGAAAAACAGTAACATTTTTCATGATGATATCGGTTATCTGATCGGTAAGCTCGTTCTTTTTTGATTTAGAGATCTCCCTGTTCAGCATAATGTGGAAACAATTATTGGTTACCACCTTATCGATATAACTGTCAAGATATTTATCCAATTTTTCCCAGGAATTAATACTATCATCATTCCCTATACTAAGCAATACGGTTTGGAACGTTGTGATCCTACGTTCAAAAATTGCCAGGAAAACACCTTCTTTTGAACCGAAGTAATAATTAAGCATAGCCATGTTTACCCCGGCTTCGCCTGATATCATACGGGTTGATGCACCATCGTATCCTAATTCAGCAAAAACACGCTCGGCAACGTCGAGTATGTGATCTTTTTTATCTGTTTTTTCCTTTTCCATTTTCTTTTTGTCCCGCACAAAATTAATCAAACGATTGATTAGTTAAAATTAATTTTATCATATAATTGTAAATACCTGACCAGCAAGGTGAAAAAGTTAATCAATCGATTAAACAGAGGGAGAGAAAATGTAATTATGACGGTATAATTATCATACCAATTATTGCATAAAAGCTTCTTTCAGATATATTTGCTGTTATGAAGCGTGTATCGGTAACCCTTATCCTGTTTTTACTTTGCCAAAATATATTTTCACAAACATCTCCCCCCTCAGATATTGGCACTATTCAACAAAATTTAAAAAAACTGAATGTGCTGGGCAGTGTGCTCTACATAGCCGCCCATCCCGATGATGAGAACACCCGCTTGCTGGGCTACCTGGCGCAGGAAAAACATTATCGCACAGGATATTTATCCCTAACCCGTGGTGATGGGGGGCAAAACCTGATAGGAACCGAGCAAGGCGAACTATTAGGTTTGATACGTACACAAGAACTTTTAGCCGCCCGCAGGATGGACGGCGCAGAGCAATTTTTTAGCAGGGCAAACGATTTTGGCTTCTCAAAAAACCCAGAAGAAACGCTGAAGCTATGGGACAAGGATAAAATATTGGGTGATATGGTTTGGGTGATCCGTAACTTTAGGCCCGATGTAATGATATGCCGTTTCCCAACAACCGGCGAGGGCGGCCACGGCAACCATACCGCATCGGCCATATTAGCACAGGAAGCTTTCAGCGCTGCGGCCGATCCAAAACGATACCCCGAACAATTAAAATATGTAAGCGTATGGCAAGCCAAACGCCTACTTTGGAACACCTTTAATTTTGGCAATACCAACACAACATCGCCGGATCAGTTTAAAATTAACGTAGGTGGATATAACCCCTTATTAGGTAAAAGCTATGGCGAGATAGCTGCCGAAAGCCGCAGCAATCACAAAACGCAAGGCTTTGGTGCCGCCAAACAGCGTGGCGATGCCTTTGAATTTTTCAAGACCATTTTAGGCGATGCCCCAAAAACCGACCTGATGGATGGTGTGGATGTAAGTTGGACACGGACGCCATTTGGCACTCCGATAGCCCAAAAAATCGCAGCCATTACTAAAGCATTTAACAGCGATGCGCCGCAAGCATCGGTACCGGCATTGGTGGCTTTACTGGGCGAGGTAGACCAAACTGTAGCAACTAATAAAGCTTTCCAAACGGTAAGGCTTGTAGAAACGGCTACTACCGCTTATGAATACTGGCACAAACAAAAAACCAAGGAGTTAAAAGATTTGATTGCCGCTTGCGCGGGTTTATGGTTCGAGGCTTATAGTAATGATGCTTCGTACGCCGTTGGCGATACCATTGCATTACGGATACAGGCTATAAAACAGTCAAATGC
>NZ_JAQBOI010000187.1 GCF_028288105.1 Mucilaginibacter sp.
TCAAACTCTAAATTAGAGCCATGGGGCAAATTTGGTAAAGGCTGGGAAGTTCAAAAAAACTATGCCGCTGTTACAGTACCTTACTATCACGCTATAATTGCTATCCCTAAAGCCTGGACACCGGGTACTAACGGCGCTATTAAAAGCGAAGTTATTTTGGTGAAAGCTGATAGCGTAGCCGAGCTTGATAAATACAAAGGCAAACTGGCTGGTAAAATTGTAATATTTGATACTCAAAATACTTTAAAACGTATAACCAAGCCCGACCTGGAGCGTTATACCGATGAGCAATTAGCTGAAATGGCTACTGCAAAACCGGCGGCAGCTGGCCAGCGCAGGGCATTTGACGCTAATTCGCCGCAGTTTGCTGCCATGCGTAAAGCAAGGGCAATGCGTACTGCCATGAGCCAATTTATGGTTGACGAAAAAGTTGGCCTGATAATTAGCCAGGGCCGCGGTACAGATGGTACAACCTTTACTACCAATGGTGCATCATATGCGGATACAGCCAAAGCGGTTGCGCCCGAATTGGAAACAAGCGGAGAAGACTACCTGCGCATTTTACGTTTAGTAAAAGCTGGCCAAAAAGTTGAAATGGAGGCTGATATTAAAACTCAATTTATTACTGATGACCTGCAAGGTTACAATGTTGTAGCTGAAATACCGGGTACCGATAAAAAATTAAAAGAGCAGGTAATTATGATAGGTGGCCACCTTGATTCATGGCATGGTGCAACCGGCGCAACTGATAATGCAGCTGGTAGCGCGGTAATGATGGAGGCTATGCGCATCTTAAAAACCATTGGCTTTAAACCAAAACGTACCATCCGTATTGCTTTATGGAGCAGCGAGGAGCAGGGCTTATTTGGTTCACGTGGTTACGTGGCCGCCCACTTTGGCGATCCTAAAACCATGCAGTTAAAACCCGAGCAAAAAACATTAGATGCTTACTACAACCTTGATAACGGTACCGGTAAAATACGCGGTATCTATTTACAGGGCGATACAGCTGCCGGCCCAATATTTCAGGCCTGGTTAGCGCCATTCAAAGATCTGGGCGCTACAACAGTTACTGCAAGTAATACCGGTGGTACAGATCACCAGTCGTTTGATGCAGTAGGCCTTCCGGGCTTCCAGTTCATTCAGGATGCAATGGATTATGGGACCCGTACCCACCACAGTAACCAGGATACTTATGATCGCCTGAGCGAAGACGATTTGAAACAAGCGGCTACCATCGTAGCATCGTTTGTTTATAACACATCAGAACGTAAGGACATGATCCCACGTAAAGCATTGCCAACCCCTCCGCCAGCTACACCAGCGAGATAAGGCACAAAGACCAACAAAAAAGCCGCTTGAATTATCAAGCGGCTTTTTTGTTGGTAAAATTATTATTTAGAATACAAATCAAGCGATTCGAATAATTGCTTTTTTAATTTGTACAATTCATCTAACTCAACTATATCTGTTTTGATAAATACCTTATTGGCATCAATAATAGCAATTGATTTTTTCTTGTCTGTAAAATAAAATCGACATAAGGGTTTCCTGTTATTGTCATCCAATAGGATTGCACAATATGATTGAGCATCTCGCATGTCAATGCGTTTTGCATCGGTTTTTTCGGAAAGAATCGATTTGACTATTAAATATGCTACAGTTTCTTCTTCCGTTGTTTCAATATTATCTACAACCTCACCATTACCGGATATTTCTGTACTCGAAGTTAATGACTCTTCTTTTTTAGTTTCCATCTCTAATGCAGATTTAAACCTCTCGTTCAAAATATCACTTATATAGATTGAACATGCTTTTTTAGTGATTATTTTAAATTGTTCAAGTACTTTTTGAGTTACTGTACCTGGATAAACTTTTTTAGTGAAGTACTTTACAAATTCATCCGAAGGATCTGAGAATTCTTGATTTAAATCTTGTTTGATTTGATTTAAATATTTTAATTCACTTGCAGTATTGGTGATATTCCCAACATCAAAATATGATTTGTGGAATTTACGAAGCTCAACAATTTCGTTATCCTTTATGTCGGTGATTTTAAATTCAAAAAATGGCTTGTCATCCATTTTATTAGGGCTAACAAGGTCAGTGTAGAATCTGAAATTAATGCCGTTTGTTAACAATCCAAATTTTGCATCAGTAGTATGAAAATATCTAAATAGTTGTGAGTTATGAGGGTTTAGATCTTGTGTATAATGTTTGCACTCAATAAGTAATATTGGTTTCCCATCATTCATTATTGCATAATCTACTTTCTCCCCCTTCTTTATACCGAGGTCTGCTACGAATTCTGGATTGACCTCAAAAGGGTTGAATACATCATAACCTAACAATTGTATGAAAGGCATTATAAGTGCATTTTTAGTTGCTTCTTCTGTTTGAATTTGAGTACATAGCTTTTCTACTCGGGATGCAAATTGTAGAATTTGATCTTTAAAGTCCATAATGATTAGGTTTAGGTTGCTTGTGGTTGATAACCTGAAAGATAAGGAATATTTTAATAAGAAACTTATAGTTCGCAAATACTCAAAACAAAAAGCCCTCTATCCAAAATGGAAGAGGGCTAAATATTATAATAAGAGTCAATTACGACGCTATGATATGTGTGTTGTCTCTTTTAATAGCAAATTTTTTAACTTGTGCTGCAATGCCGGTAGCATCGTAACCACATTCGGCCCAAAGCTCGGGTTGTTCGCCGTGTTCTATAACCTTGTCTGCAATGCCTAAGCGGCTTACCTGTGCTTTGTAATTGTTATCGGCCATAAACTCTAATACAGCACTGCCCATACCGCCTTCAAGGCAACCATCCTCAACCGTAATAACATGGTTGAATTTTTGGAATACCTCGTGCAATAATGCCGCATCCAATGGCTTCACAAAACGCAGATCGTAATGTGCCGGATAAAAACCTTCGGCATTTAAGTTGGCAGTAGCTTTTACAGCTTCGTTACCAATAGCGCCTATGCTTAATATGGCTACCTCCTCACCATCGCAAACTATGCGGCCTTTGCCAACCGGGATAGCTTTCATAGGGCGTTGCCAGTCGACCATAACACCGTTACCGCGTGGGTAACGTATTACAAACGGGCCCATATTGTCTTGTTGTGCGGTGTACATCAGGTTACGCAGTTCTTCCTCGTTCATTGGGGCCGATACCGTCATATTGGGGATACAGCGCATGTAAGCAAGGTCGTAAGCGCCGTGGTGTGTTGGCCCGTCGGCACCGGCAATACCGGCACGGTCAAGGCAAAAAACAACGTTTAGCTTTTGTAAAGCCACGTCATGTATCACCTGGTCATACGCCCTTTGCATAAAGCTGGAGTATATGTTACAGAAAGGAATTAGCCCCTGTGTAGCCAAACCTGCCGAAAACGTTACGGCATGCTGCTCGGCAATACCCACATCAAACGCGCGGGTAGGCATAGCCTTCATCATCAGGTTTAGTGAACAACCCGATGGCATGGCAGGGGTGATACCCATTATTTTAGGGTTAGCCTCGGCCAGTTCAATTATAGTATGGCCAAACACATCCTGGTATTTAGGAGGTTGTGGCTTATCGTGTTTTGTCTTTTTTATTTCGCCGGTTATCTTATCAAACAAGCCGGGAGCATGCCACTTGGTCTGGTCTTTTTCGGCCAGTGCATATCCCTTGCCTTTTACGGTAACGCAATGCAATAATTTAGGGCCGGGAATATCGCGCAGGTCGCGCAATAGTTTAACCAGGTGTTTTACATCATGGCCGTCAACCGGGCCAAAATACCTGAATTTTAGCGCCTCAAAAAAGTTGCTGCGTTTAAGCAGGGTGCCTTTTATGCTTTTTTCTATCTTCTTAGCTATCTTAAAAGCATCCGGCCCCATTGATGATATTTTGGCCAGTACGGTAGCAATATCATCACGGAAACGGTTATATGGTTTTGATGTGGTTATATCAGTCAGATACTCTTTAAGCGCCCCAACGTTAGGGTCAATCGACATGTTATTGTCGTTCAGTATTACCAGCAGGTTAGAGTTTTCGATACCGGCGTGGTTCAACGCTTCAAAAGCAAGGCCGGCTGTCATGGCGCCATCACCAATAACGGCTACATGCTGCCTGTCGGTTTCGCCTTTGTATTGCGATGCAACAGCCATACCCAATGCTGCCGATATAGAGGTAGAAGAGTGGCCAACACCAAAAGTGTCATATACACTTTCGCTGCGTTTTGGGAAACCGCTTAAGCCTTTATAAACACGGTTGGTATGAAAATCTTCGCGGCGGCCGGTTAATATTTTATGGCCGTAAGCCTGGTGCCCTACGTCCCAAACCAGTTGGTCGTAAGGGGTGTTTAATACATATTGAAGGGCAACAGTAAGCTCTACCGTGCCAAGGCTGGCCGCAAAATGGCCACCGTTTACCGATACTACATCAATAATATATTGGCGCAGCTCGTTGCAAACCTGTTCAAGTTCAACTTCCTTAAATTGCTTTAAATCAGAAGGATAGTTAATGCGTTTTAAAAAATTACCGGCGGGTACCTGCATGTATGATCTTCACTCTATTTTAACTTACAAAGTAAGCTATTTAATTACTAATAATTGTAATATATTAAAGTCATTTATTGTTTTGAATTTTAAAATTTATAAAATTTTGATTGTAAATAGCTGTATTTTTGGCACATGACCGAAGATGGGTTCTCCATAAAGTTATCGCAGTTTGAAGGCCCCTTTGATCTTTTGCTGTTTTTTATCGAGCGCGATGAGCTCGATATTCACGATATACCCATTGCTAAGATCACCGACGACTTTCTGCACTATATACATCAAATGACGGTGCTGAACATGGAGCTGGCCAGCGAGTTTATTTTTGTTGCCGCCACCCTGATGCGGATCAAGGCTAAAATGTTGCTGCCGCGATACAATGCCGATGACGAAGAAAACGAATTGGATACCAAAGAAGGGCTGATCAGGAAGCTTATAGAGTACAAAAAGTTTAAAGTATTATGCGACGAGATAAGGCCTTATGAAGATGAGCGCTTTAAACAGGAGAAACGGGGTAATATTAAAATAGACCTGGAACAGGTGGAAAAAGTAACTGTGCCCGGCGAGGAATTATCCGAACTAAACCTTTACAAACTGATGGTAGTGTATAACCGGATGATGCGCCAATACATGACCCGTACCGAAGATGTGCACCATACCGTTGAGCAGTATCCTTATACCATCGAGAAGCAAAAGGAAGCTATTAACAACCTGCTGCGCATTAATAAAAAGATGGATTTTAAGAACATTGCAGGCAATAGCGAGAACAAGGTGCATTTTGTATATAATTTTTTAGCCGTGCTGGAGATGCTTCAGCAGGAAATGATAGATATAACCATTGGATTAGGATTTAATAATTTTTGGATTGCGCCGAAGGGAGAGATCTGAGAATTGAAAAGCCCGCGTTAGGGATAGGAGTGGATACCGGCCCGTGGCTAATGCCTGTGCAGTATGAACGGATAGCCCGGCCGCAGGCAACGCCCATAAATTAATTATGCATACATAATAACTAAGCATAACCTATTAAATAAGTAGAGTTTTTAATCTTATTTATTATATCTAATATCTAAATTAGCGCCGTTTTACACACAACAATGAAAAGAGACAAATTAATATTCAAGCTGTTAGACGAAGAGCAGCAACGCCAGGAGGAAGGAATTGAGCTTATTGCATCAGAAAACTTTGTAAGCAAGCAGGTAATGGAAGCAGCGGGTTCTGTTGCAACCAACAAATATGCCGAAGGCTTACCGGGTAAGCGCTATTATGGTGGCTGCCAGGTTGTTGATGAAATTGAAACCATTGCTATTGAGCGTGCCAAACAACTGTTTAATGCAGAATGGGCTAACGTGCAACCGCACTCTGGCGCGCAGGCTAACGCGGCTGTAATGCTTGCTGTGTTAAACCCCGGCGATAAAATATTAGGCTTTGATCTATCTCATGGCGGTCACTTAACGCATGGTTCACCGGTTAATTTTTCTGGTAAATTATACGAGCCGCACTTTTATGGTGTTGTAAAAGAAACCGGCCTTATTGACTACAAACAACTTGAAAAGGTTGCTTTAGAACAAAAACCAAAACTGATCATCTGCGGTGCTTCGGCCTACTCGCGCGATTGGGATTACGAATTTATCCGTAAAGTGGCCGATAAAGTAGGCGCGCTTGTACTGGCAGATATTTCGCATCCTGCGGGCTTAATAGCACGCGGTTTACTGACAGATCCGCTTCCGCATTGCCATATTGTTACCACTACTACACACAAAACACTGCGCGGCCCGCGTGGCGGCCTTATACTGCTGGGTAAAGATTTTGCGAACCCATGGGGCTTAAAAACACCAAAAGGCGAAGTGAAAATGATGTCGGCTCTGTTAGATATGGCTGTTTTCCCAGGTACACAGGGTGGCCCGTTAGAGCATATTATTGCTGCTAAAGCAATTGCTTTTGGCGAAGCACTATCTGACAGTTACATGAAATATATTACCCAGGTAAAACTGAACGGTGCGGCTATGGCCAAAGCGTTTACCGATAGGGGATATGATATCATTTCGGGCGGTACCGATAATCATTTGATCCTTATTGATCTGCGCAATAAAAACATTACAGGTAAAGCAGCCGAAAATGCGCTTGTTAATGCAGATATCACCGCGAACAAAAACATGGTGCCTTATGATGATAAATCACCTTTTGTAACTTCGGGCATACGTGTTGGCACCGCTGCCATCACCACACGTGGTTTAAAAGAGAAGCATATGGAAACTATTGTGGAACTGATAGATGCAGTTTTAATTGACCCTGAAAATGAAACTTCTATTAAGAAAATTCGTAAAAGGGTACACAAGTTGATGGAAGATTTTCCATTATACAAGGATAAAGACTAATAATAATAAATGGGGATAAAGCCGGGGGACTCTTTTGACATTGAAAACAGGCGCTTAAAAGCACTGAATTCATACGACGTATTGGATACGTTGCCAGAAAAAGAGTACGATGCTATAACCCGCCTGGCATCATATATATGCCAGGCACCCATTGCCCTTATTACTTTAATTGATAACGATAAGCAGTGGTTTAAGTCAAAAGTAGGGCTTGATATACATGAAACACCCCGAAACGATGCGTTTTGTAATTACACTATACAAAGCGATGAGATATTTGAGGTGCCCGATGCCTTACTAAACGAAAATTTAAAAAGCAATCCTTTTGTTGATACTACCGACGGTATACGTTTTTATGCCGGCGCACCTTTAATTGACCCCGACGGTTACCGCCTTGGGGCACTTTGCGTAATTGACCTTATACCACGTAACCTTACCAACGAACAGCGCGACGCCCTGCGCACACTGGCCGACGAAGTAATGTCGCACCTTACGCTGCGCAAGCAAAAAAAAGAACTCGAAAAAAGCCTGGAAGCACATAAAGAGTTTTCCAACTTGTTCAATAGCTCATCTGAGATACATTTTATTGCCGGTGCCGATTCTAATATCGAAACCATAAATGATGCGGTTTTAAGCATTTTAGGATATACGCCCGCGCAAGCCATAGGCAAATCCTTATGGGATTTTGTTGCCGGTAAAAATAGGGAGATGTACGTCCCTTTGATTGAGCAAGCCCTAAAATCGCAAAAGCCATTTGAGCTGGAGACCAAAACCTTAACCAGTGATGGCGAGCTAAAACCCATGAGCTGGACTGCCGTTAATAAAGCCGGCAAATGGTATGCAAGCGGAAGGGATACTACCTATCAGCAAAAGCTTATTGACGAAACCCGGCAACTATCTATAGTTGCAAGTAAAATACGAAATGGTGTTGTTATTAGTAATGCTGATGACCAGGTTGTATGGATAAATGATGCCTTTGAAAATATCACAGGGTACAAGCTGCAGGATGTTGCAGGGAAGTTTTTAGGTGAAATTTTAAATGGCAAGCCTAAAGATGCCGAAACAGAAAAGAAATTGATCGAGGCCCGGAAAAACAATCAACCGTACGAGGTTGAATTATCTTTGGTAAGCAAAGATGGCCGGCCTTTATGGATCTTGGTGACCAATACCATTATCTACGCTGCCGATGGGAGTTTAGAAAAATACATCCGCATCATAACAAATATTACAGCCCGCAAACGCGCCGAAAGCGATGTGGAAATACTATCATTTGCCGCGCGTAAATCACCAAGTGGTATCATGATACGCGATATGAAGGGCGCGATCATTTGGATGAACGAGGCTATGGAGCATATTATTGGCTACTCGCTGGAGGAATTGAAAGGGCAAAAGGTGGGTGATAAATTGGTAGGTGAAGGTACCGACATGGAGATTTATAGGGAAGCGGTACAGGCCGTTAAAGAGAATAAGTCTTACGAGATCGAAATAAAAATATACAAAAAAGATGGCTCTACCGCCTGGGTATTCATTTCAAACAGCCCGCTATTTAATGAGGTAGGGGGTATTGAACGCCAGATAGGTGTGATGGTAGATATTACCGAACGCAAAAAAACGGAAGAAGAGTTAACAATGTTATCTCTGGTGGCCAGCAAAACCACCAGCGGCGTTGTGATAAATGATAGCGAAGGCAAAGTAGAATGGGTAAATACCGCTTTTGAACATATAACCGGTTATAGCTTAAACGATGTTAAAAACAAACACCTGGGCGATTCACTGAAAGGTGAACTAACAGATGTTTCTATTATACAAAAAGCACGCGAGCTTTCTGAGCAAAAACAGTCCTTTGAAGTGGATCTGCTTATTTATCGTAAGGATGGGCAACCCTTGTGGATCTCGGTGATCAACTCGGTAATAATGGGCGATAATGGCAGGGTTGATAAATACATAGAGACCATTATAGATATCACCGCTAAAAAGAAAGCCGAACTGGAACTGATATCTGCAAAAGAAGAAGCGCTGCAGCTTAGCCGCGCTAAAGATATGTTTATAGGGGTAATGAGCCACGAGATCCGTACACCGCTGAACGCGGTTATTGGCATGTCGCACCTGTTGCTGAATGATAACCCGCTTGAATCGCAAAAGGAGAATCTGAGTATACTTAAGTTCTCTGCCGAGAATTTAATGACATTGATAAATGATGTGCTCGATTTTACAAAGATAGAGACCGGTAATGTAGAGCTGGAAATAGCACGGCTTGATATCCGTGATATGATACAGAGCATTATTGGCTCTATGAAATATAAAGCGAACGAGAAAGACATCTATCTTACCAAAAGCATTGATGAGGCTATCCCCAATATTGTTATGGGAGATAGGGCGAGGCTGGTGCAAATTTTATTGAATTTGGTAAGTAATTCTGTTAAATTTACCAGCCAGGGCGGTGTAAATATAGATCTGAAGGTAATTGAACAAACCAAAGATACCGTACGCATACGTTTTGGCGTATCAGATACCGGAATTGGTATTGCAGAGAACAAATTAAACACCATATTTGAGTCTTTTAAGCAAGCCGAGGCCGATACAACCCGGCATTACGGTGGAACAGGCCTGGGTTTGGCAATTAGCAAACGCTTAATTCAACTGCACGACTCCCGTATAAATGTGGATAGTGTATTGGGGCAGGGCTCAACGTTTTGGTTTACAATTACTTTTAACAAATTAATTGACCATACAGTTAATAATAACAACAAAGTGGAAACAGGATTAAATATTAATGTACTTGTAGTTGATGATAACCAGATAAACAGGTTGCTTATTAATAAAGTACTTAAAAAGTGGGGCGCTACTGCAGATTTTGCCGAAAACGGCCAGGAAGCCATTGATAAATTAGAATTGCACAAAAACTTTGATGTTGTATTAATGGATATCCATATGCCATTAATGGGCGGGTTAGAAGCCACCGGGGTTATCCGTTCCAAATCAGAGCCCTATTTCCAAAAGTTACCTATCATCGCGTTAACCGCATCTATGCTGAGCAACCAAATGGGGCAGATAGAAAACGCCGGCATGAACGATTACATACTGAAACCCTTTGACCCAACCACCCTGTTCGAAAAACTAAGCAGGTATCAGAAGCAGTAG
>NZ_JAQBOI010000195.1 GCF_028288105.1 Mucilaginibacter sp.
TCGTACCGGGTCTCTTCTAATAAGTTTAATCTTGCCATGGGTTTGCTTGTAATTGGTTTACAGTGCTTCAAAACAAATATATCAGATATTTACATACAGGGTGTTTTAATTTATCTTTTGTGTAGCACGCCAAAACAGGTAAATTAGCGCATGCCTCAACTGAACCAAAACCTGCAAAAACTATTTACCATTGCCCAAAAAGAAGAAAAACTGGGTATAGGTTTAATGTCGGGTACTTCGTTAGACGGGCTGGATATTGCCCTGTGCAAATTCAGCGGGAGTGGTACAAAAATAGAGTTTAAATTGCTGCAATTTATTACAATCCCCTACGAGGAAAGTTTTAAGAAAGAGGTTCAGGAAGTGTTTGCCAAAAAGCAGGTGAGCCTGGAGAAGGTGACGCTGCTAAACGCCTACATCGGCAGCTTTCACGGCGGGCTGGTTTTACAGGCATTGAAACAATGGGGTATCAATCCTGCGGATGTCGATTTTGTTGCGAGCCATGGCCAAACCATTTACCACGCGCCAAAGCATCAGCATAAACAAGCAGGTTACGGAAATGCTACCCTGCAAATTGGCGATGCCGATCATTTGGCGGTTAAAACCGGGATATTAACTATTAGCGATTTCCGCCAGAAACATATTGCAGCAGGCGGCGAGGGCGCACCTTTAGCTTTATATGGGGATGTTTTATTAGGCAGCAAAGCCGGCGAGAACAGGATATTACTAAATATAGGCGGCATAGCCAACCTCACCTATTTGCCTGCGGATAGCGATAATACAGAAGTTTTATGTACCGATATCGGCCCCGGCAATACTTTAATTGATGCTGTCTGCCGCAAATATTTCGACAAGCCTTTTGATGAAGATTCGGAGATAGCCAACTCGGGTACGGTGGATGAAACCTTGTTGGAGGACATGCTGCATCACCCTTTCTTCAACGAAATCCTGCCCAAAACTACCGGCCCGGAGCTATTTAATTTAGAGTTTGTGGCCGATGCGCAGCAAACCTCCCGCACATTCAATATCAACAAAGCTGATCTGGTGGCTACCCTAAGCGCTTTCACCGGACGCACCATCAGCAATTTTATACTAACACATTTTAATATGCCCGATCTGAAAATATTTGTAAGTGGTGGCGGTGCACGGAACTCATACGTTATTAATTATCTGAAAAAAGCGCTACCAAACACCACCATCGCCAATACCAACGAATTGGGGATAGACCCTGACGCTAAAGAGGCTATATTGTTTGCCTTGCTCGGCAACGAGGCGCTTTGCGGTGAACCGATAAAAATTGGGAATAATCCGGCGGTGCTGATGGGGAAGTTTAGTTTTCCTTTGTAAAAGATTTTTACCACAGAGTGCACAGAGGTTTTCACGGAGGACACAGAGATTTTAAACTGTCGTGGCCTTGTGTTCTCTGTGGTTTTCTCTCTGTGGTAAAACACTCCTATTTAAAATGAAAAACATTTATCTGTATATTCGGGTCAAATTTTAAACTTATGAACGCTTATAGCTTTTTCAAGTACTTCCACTCGGGTTTCAGGTACATTGTTATCATCCTTATTTTGCTAGCCATCTTTCAATCGTTAGCCGGTTGGTTAGGGAAAAAACCATACACCGAGGGTAACCGCAAGATCAACCTGTTTGCCCTGATATCGGCACATACCCAATTTTTGCTGGGATTGATACTTTACTTTTTAAGTCCGTTTGTAAGGTTTGGCAATGGTGTTATGAAAGATGCCGAAGCCCGCTATTGGACGGTTGAGCACATTGCTATGATGCTGTTTGCCATTGTATTAATTACCATTGGCCATAGCAAATCAAAGAAAATTGCATTGCCAGAGGGTAAGCACCGCACAATTGCTATCTTTTATTTACTGGCATTAGTAGTGGTTGTTATAGCTATAATTCAGAGTAAAAGAGATTTTTTTGGAATATCCCACTAAAAAAGTCGACAAAAAATTTGATAATTCATTTTTTTATATAAATTTGTTCCCACGATATGAAAAGAACTACCCTTAATACCAATTGGTGGCACTATGTGAAAACATGGCAGGCCGGATAGTTTTTGATATGCAGTACTAATCAAATGTAAACCTAATTTGAAACCCGGCGAACGCTCAATTCGCCGGGTTTTTTTGTTTAATGCGCTCTGAGATAATTACTAATGAAAAAATATAAAATTACCACTACCCATAAAAAGCTACTTGCCGATACCACTACTCCGGTAAGTATTTACCTGCGTTTAAGGGATGTATTCCCCAACTCGCTGCTGCTGGAAAGCTCGGATTATCATAGTCGCGAAAACAGCTTAAGCTTTGTTTGTTGTGCCCCCTTTAGCGGACTTATTTTGGATGATAACACCCTTAAAAAGAAATTCCCGGATGGTACAGAAGAGATAAGCAACCCCGGCGAGTTTGATATAACCAACGAGATAAATAATTTTACTGCCCGTTTTGAGGTGGAGGCCAATACCTCTAAAATATTATCTAACGGATTGTTCGGCTATTTTACACACGAGGCAGTAGAGCATTTCGAAACCATCCGTTTAAAAGAAAGCGCCGATACCACGCGCAAGATCCCGGTGATGCAGTACAATATCTACAGTTACATCATCGCTATAGATCATTTTAAAAACGAGTTGTACATTTTCCATAACCAGGTAGGTGGGCAGCCACAAACCAACGGATTGGAGAAAATTGAGGACCTGATCAAAAACAAGAACTTCCCGGAATACAGTTTTAAAAGCAACGAGGCAGAAAAATCAAACCTTACCAACGAAGAGTTTATTGCCATTGTAGAGAAGATGAAACAGCACATTTATCGTGGCGATGTGTTCCAGATAGTACCGTCAAGGGCGTTCTCGCGTAAGTTTTTGGGCGATGAGTTTAATGTTTACCGGGCGCTGCGTTCTATCAACCCGTCGCCATACCTGTTCTATTTTGATTATGGCGATTTCAGGATCTTTGGTTCATCGCCCGAGGCACAGATCACCATTAAGAATAATATAGCCAGCATATTCCCGATAGCAGGTACGTTTAAACGGAGTGGAGATGATGAGAAGGATGCTGAACTGGCCCGCCAGTTAGAGGCCGATCCCAAAGAATCTGCCGAGCACGTAATGCTGGTTGATTTGGCCCGTAACGATCTGAGTCGTCACTGCGAGCAGGTAAGCGTAAAGGCCTTTAAAGAAGTGCAATACTATTCGCATCTCATCCATTTGGTATCCCACGTAAGTGGCAATCTAAAGCCGGGAACAACATCATTTAAGATTGTTGCCGATACCTTCCCCGCAGGTACGCTGAGCGGTGCACCAAAATACCGGGCTATGGAGATCATAGACGAGAACGAAAAAAGCAAACGCAGCTTTTACAGTGGCGCCATTGGTTTCTTTGGTTTTAATGGTGATTTCAACCATGCTATTATGATCCGTTCGTTCCTGAGTAAGAACAATACACTGCATTACCAGGCAGGCGCAGGCATAGTAGCCGGTTCTATTGCCGAAAGTGAATTAAAAGAGGTAGATAATAAAATAGCCGCCTTACGCAAAGCGATTGAATTAGCGGAAGAATTATAATCCGATTCGCGGGTGATTAGTGATTGGAGAGTAGAGATTAGTTAAAACGAATTTAGTTCCCCTCTTGAGAGGGGTTAGGGGTGTGTAAAAATGAAAAATATATTAATAATAGACAATTACGATTCTTTCACCTATAACCTGGTGCATTTGATAAACGAGTTAGGTTTGCAATGCGAGGTTTGGAGGAACGATCAGTTTAAGCTGGAGGACGTGGATAAATTCAGTCATATCATCCTGTCACCCGGCCCGGGTATACCTTCAGAAGCGGGTTTGCTGTTGGCTGTGATAGAAAAGTACGCGCCAACAAAAAGTATTTTTGGTGTGTGTTTAGGCCAGCAGGCAATTGCCGAGGTTTTTGGCGGTAAACTGTACAACCTACCGCAGCCTATGCATGGCATAGCCACGCCAATAAAAGTAACGGATACGAGCGAGTCTCTTTTTTTAGGCCTGCCTGATACTTTTAAAGTAGGCCGTTATCACTCCTGGGTGGTTGAAAAAGATTTGCCTGCCGTATTGGAAACTACCGCCATTGATGAAGAAGATGGTTCGGTTATGGCTTTAAGGCACAAAGAATATAACGTGCGTGGCGTACAGTTCCACCCGGAATCGGTACTGACCGAGTACGGTAAAGAAATGATGCAGAACTGGTTGAATGCATAATCCCAACCTGTCATTTCGAACGAGGTACGAGGAGAAATCTTGTTCATCATTGCAAGCGATCATGCAGATAATAACAGGATTTCTCACTATCGTTCGAAATGACAGGCGTTTATTATAGATTTGAATAAAATGAACATACTCGATAAAATAGTTGCCCATAAAAAAAAGGAAGTTGCGCGGGATAAAGTACGCACCTCTTATACCAAACTGGAGGAATCAGAGTATTTCCACCGGGAAACATACTCTTTTAAAGACTTTCTACTGGCGCCGGACCGCACAGGCATCATAGCCGAGTTCAAGCGTAAATCGCCATCAAAGGGTATCATTAATGATGACGCGCTGGTAAAAGATGTTACTAAAGATTATGAGGATGCAGGTGCTTCGGCATGCTCGGTACTAACCGATTATGGCTTTTTTATGGGGCGCAAAATGGATGTTACCCGCGCGCGCCGCGCTACCAATATCCCTATCCTGCGTAAGGATTTTATGATTGATGAATACCAGGTTATCGAGGCAAAAGCATTAGGGGCGGATATTATTCTATTGATCGCCGCTATACTTACCCCTGCCGAAATTAAAAACCTGGCATCCCTTGCAAAAAGCCTGGAATTGAATGTGCTGCTGGAAGTGCATAACCTGGAAGAACTGGAACGCAGTATAGATCCTAATCTGGATGCCATTGGTGTAAACAACCGTAACCTGGCCGATTTTACGGTATCGGTAGAAAACTCTTTTAAACTGGCCGACCATATCCCCAATGAATTTATGAAGATCTCGGAAAGCGCCATCAGTGATACCGAAACCATTAAGCAGTTAAAAGCCGTTGGTTTTAACGGCTTTTTAATTGGCGAAAATTTCATGAAACAGCAAGACCCAGGCGCAGCTATGCGGGAGTTTGTAAAGGGGCTATAGGGCGGCACAGCGTTATTTTAGGAGGCTCCGCTGGAGCCCAAATGCTCATTAGGTTCCTATAAACAGGGTGCTCCTAACGGAGCCGGCTGTATAATCTTTCAACTCCGTAGGAGTAACCTGTTTATAGAAAAAACAACCCGACTGCGCCATGCTGGTCGTCCCTCTCTGCTTCACAAAGAGGGTGAAAATTATACTGGGTTTCTTAAATCCTTCGCTCGTCTGTGACCTACCGTGTACCCATATCTTTTCGATAGACGTATCTTCTATGACCCGTAGGGTCTACCGCTTTGTAGTCAATGAAAAGAAAATAGTTTATGCCCCGTAAGGGGCTACCCTTTTGCCTTTCCGGTGTAGAATAATGCAACGTGCCCACTTATGGGTAGCCGCTATGCGGCACAAATCACATTTGTTATTATTTTCTACAAAGCGGTAGACCCTATGGGTCACTGCCTTCCTGCATTTTATAACTTGTGGGTACACGGTAGGTCACAGACGAGCGAAGATAGTTAACTCCCCCGCAAGAAGACGTATATAGGATGCTCCGCTGGAGCAATAACG
>NZ_JAQBOI010000206.1 GCF_028288105.1 Mucilaginibacter sp.
TTGACGCCTACATTTATCATTACGGATGGGTAAAACCACCATCGGGCCTGGCAAATAAGCTGCGTAATTTTAACCAGTTTTATCATGATGATGAGTGGATGGCGCAAAATCTGCCCGAAACTTTTACATTTGATTATAGCCATAAGAACCCCGACAGGCTGGTGCATTTTACCGGCACACACCCGGCAGTAATGCAAAAGCGACTGGCGGCCACCAACTGGAGTTTGGATATCGACTTAAAGGAATTGGACAAGAAAATGAGTTTTCGCCGTAAGGCGCTGCAAAAAATAGAAGACCTTACCGGCTGGCGGGTTAGCGAGTACAGGAATTATAAAATCATTAAATAAGCGTATATAGGATAATGTCGACACCAAAGGTTTTAGTTACGTTCGATTCGATGAAAAATCCCAATTCCGGATATTATTCATTTGGCAAGGGGCTTGGCGATGCTTTGATTGATCAGAATAAAAATAAATTTATACTGAGCTATTATATGTTCAGGAATACAATTTACTTTTTTAACAATAAAGTAAAAATTGTTTTCCTTTCCAGGTTTCACAGAATCTTTTTTTGGCGATATAACCAATACGATATAGTACACTTCACCGATCAGACTTGCCGGTTAAGACCGTGGAAAGTTAAAGCAAAAAGGATAATGACTATCCATGATGTTAACAATGTTCATTTAAAGTTTAAGCCCGAACGTAAAATTAAGGCTTTAATTAGTAACCTGAAAAACAAGATATCCTACTGTGATAAAGTGGTTGCTATTTCACAATTTGTAGCAGATGATATTATAAGGCTTATACCCGAAGCCGAATCTAAGCTGAGTGTAATACACAATGGTGCAGATAAACTTCATGTTCCGGATAACTTTCTGCCAAATTATGTACCCGCGGGGCCGTTTGTTTTTACTATAGGGTTATTATCGGTTCAAAAAGGGTTTCATTTAATACCACCACTGTTAATAGGGAATGATTACGAATTGATAATAGCAGGTATTGAAACAGTTCATAAAAATGTGATTATTGAAGAAGCGGAAAAGTTTGGTGTTATAGATAGGCTAAAAATAACAGGCCCGGTTACCGATTTTGAAAAGGCCTGGTACTATAAAAATTGCAGTGCTTTTGTATTTCCATCAATTGCAGAGGGTTTTGGCTTACCGGTGATTGAAGCGATGTATTTTGGCAAGCCGGTTTTTTTATCAAAATTTACTTCATTACCCGAAGTAGGGGGCAATGTTGCCTATTACTTTGACAACTTTGAAGTGGAGCATATGCAACAGGTATTTGACCACGGCATAAAAGATTTTAAGGAATACAACCGTGCAGAAGCCATAATAAATCATGCAGGGAAATTTTCATGGGAAAAAAGTGCAGAAAAATATTTGAACCTGTATAATGAAGTGCTGAGAGATTAATGGGATTTATTTTTCAGGCCTCTTTTAAATCGCCAAAATGTAAATCGGATCCATATTTTCATCCCAAAGTATTTTCTGACCAACCTGCTCCTATCTCTCTCAAAAATTTTATCAATAGATGTGCTGGAGATTCCTGTTTGGTTAAAATTGGCAATAAGATAATCCTTAAAAACAAACCGAAAATAACCACTGTTAAATAACGACATATTTAGCGCGTAATCAGCAGAAATAGGGTAACGCGTATTAAATTTATAATCAGCGAAAACGGCCCTGGGGTAGATCATAGCCTGATGGCAAAGACCATATTTTGCAAAGCCATATTCATTTACAGATATTGTTGGCCCACCCAGTGTCATAACCCGGCCATAATAAATACAGCTACTATCTTTTAGTTCGTAACATAGATTGGTAAAATCATTAAACAATACATCGTCTGCACCCAAAAAATACACCCAATTTCCCGAAACATATTTAAGGCCTTTATTCATTGCATCATAAATGCCCTTATCCTTTTCGCTCACCCAATAAGTGATATTCTTAGTGTTCACCTTTAGTATCTCGACGGTATTATCAGTGCTTTGGCCGTCAATTATTACTATTTCAAGCACCGGATACTTTTGTTTGTATATACTATCAAGACATGCCTGCAAGGTTTTGCCGGCATTATAAGTGACAATAACAATAGAAACTTTGGGCGTATCAGCGGTTAGGGTATTGCCTTGTGATGTTAACATTTTGAATTATTTATACGCCTATTCGGCGTATATTTGGTGCTTTGATTAATAACGCACTGCAAAGTAAATGTTTAATTACATAGCAATTAATACAATTTACTTAAAATATATCATCAATAGTGAATTCGTTTCTTTGGCAATGTATAAAGAATCAAAATGTAGTTTTTTGAAGAAATGTATAAGTTGCATTAATAAGATACTTCATAAAACAACATTAAAGAATAAATAAAGGCATTGATGTTATATTAATCCAACAATAAGGCTGTTTAAATAATGAGAGTATTATACTTCTTTCCTGATGATTTAGGGCAACAAACTGCAGGTAATAAAACCCGCGCTATTGAATTGCTAAAATATTTTAAAGAACGTAAGATACATGTGGATCTTGCCGGCCTTAAAAACGAAAAGGGGGATTCTGCTTCGGATAAAAAAGCGATCGGCTTTTTGAAAAATAATAGCCTTGCTGATAATGTTTATCTGTTGCAGCGCAAGCCCAATAAGAAAAGTATGATCGTTTACTTTTTTAGGTATAAACTATGGGATCTTATTTATTACCTGTTTGTTTATCCCTTTAAATCAAATATCCCTACAGTTTTAACAATTGCGCTTAAGAATGCTTTTGAAAATGTATTATCTACTAATACATACGATTATATAATTATCAGTTATGTACAATATGCCAGGCTGGTATCCAACAAAAGATTGATCAAAGGCGCACGAACCATTATTGATACACATGATTTTATCACTGCGCAGTTTAAGTATAAAAAGCGCTTTCATCTTGGAGTAACGTTTCAGGATGAGATTGAGCGATTAAGTACTTTCGATGAAGTATGGGCAATCTCAAACGAAGAGCAATATATTTTTGGCCAGTTTTGCAAATCGAATATAAGAATTGTGCCTTTAATGATAGATACACATCTTCAGGAAATGAAACCCATAGTGGAAAAAAACTATGACCTGATTTATGTAGCCAGCGACAATGTTCACAATAAACGGGCGGCAGAATGGTTTTTTGAACAAGTGTATTCGCTCCTGCCTGCTAATATCACTATTTGCGTAATTGGGCTAATTAACAAATCAATACCTGATAAGTATAAGTTGAAGCGGGTGGAATTTGCGCAAAACCTTGACATGTATTATGCAGATGCCAAAATTGCATTATGCCCTATGCTTACCGGTACAGGTGTAAAAGTTAAAGTGGTTGAGGCCCTGGCATTTGGGCTACCTGTGGTGTGTAATGAACGAGGGGTAGACGGACTCCCAAATAAACGCCTTAATGGCTGTTTGGTAACTAATGATCCTGCAAAATTTGCACAGCATATTATTAACCTGTTAACTGATACCGTTTTATACGATACACAACGGAAACAGGCAGAAGAATTATTCCATATTAGCTTTAGCAAGAGCATAATTTATAAAGAGCTGGATAACGCTTTTAATAATGGATATTAAAAATCGTAATTTATTTAGGATAACGCGTTTTGTGTTGCTTAGCCTTCCAAAGCTATTGCGATTTTTTGCCCGGTTTCGGAAGCCTGCAAAACGCCTGCTCATAATAAAAACCGATGCCATTGGCGATTACATCTTGTTCAGGAATTTTATCGAAGTAACTATGCGTTCCGAAAAGTATAAACACTATCGCATTGATCTGCTGGGCAACAAGCTATGGCAGGATGTTACATTAAAGTATGACAAACAATTTCTACATGAGACCTATTTCATTGCACCCAACAGCTTTTATGAAGCTCCATTAAAAACTTTTAAGTTGGGTTGGCGTCTGTTTCTTAATAACTACGAAGTTGTGCTGCAGCCCACCTATACACGTGTTTTTATCACCGACGGGCTTGCAGCCTTAACCGCTGCCAAACAAATATTTGGTTACCAAAGCGACAATGAAGGCATCGTCCCCCGATATAAAAACCAAACAGATAAATTTTACACGCAAAAATTATCGTTACCCCAAGGTGTGTATTTTGAGTTTAATCGCAACCGTTTCTTTTTTGAAACAATATTGGACACTACTTTGGCCATCAAACAGCCATTCGTTGAACACCAGGGGAAAAATAAAAAAGGTATCGCTATTTTGCCAGGTGCAGGTGCATTTAAGCGCGGATGGGAAAAAGAAAAATTCCTTGAACTGATAAAACTTCTTCTTTATCATACTAAACAGCCCATTTATCTTATTGGCGGCCCCGGCGAAGTGGAGAATGGCGATTACCTGATGCAAAACCTTCCGGGCGGAAGAATTGGGAGTTTTATTAATAAAACATCCCTGCCGCAAATGATTGAAATAATAGGTAATTCTACACTACTTATAGCTAACGAAACCAGTGCCATCCACATGGCTGTAGCTACCCAAGTACCCTCGGTTTGCATATTGGGTGGTGGTCATTTTGAGCGCTTTGCCCCGTATCCTGATGAGGTAGACTGCAAGCCGGTTTGCGTTTATGAAAAACTTCCCTGCTACTATTGTAACTGGCTTTGCATTTTTAAGACAGAAGAGCAAGAACCTTTTCCCTGTATTTCCAACCTAAATATTGATAATGTTTGGCAGGCCACCAGGCAGTTTTTACCAGCATGATTAACTGTGGTAGTTAATTGCGATATGCTTTGGTTAAACATGAACTTAACAGGTAGTTAAAAGCAGTTACTAAGGGGTCTAAACCCTTTAGTAACTGTTGATTTTTTTATTTTACCAAATAAAACCTACACCAGAAGTGCCCGGTGCAGAGCTGTAATCATTAAAAAATGTATGAAGATTAGGGCTCACTTGCCCGCCATAGGTTCGGGTTCCACCAAGTATTACTGTATATTCGTGACCACTACCATCACGCCCATCTGCTACAATTTCTAAATCGCCGTCATTCACCAAAACAAGCATCATGTTTCTTGGTAACCTTTCAGGGTAAGTATGATTTGTGCATCTATAAGATTGTGTTTTGCTATCCCAAACTGGCGTGGTTCCACTGTATGCAACCATATTTAAATCGTTTTGAAGACGAAACTGAGTGGTTTTGTTAACTGTGTTCCCTGTACCCCAAAGATAAACTCCTGTTGGGCTATATAAAACTAAATCGCCGTTTGCTTGATTAGAAAGCGTGTATCCGTTAATTGTCCAACTTTGTTTAGGTAATGCATTAAAGTATGGTACAGTATTATTATTAGCCGGGAACCTTCCGATTACAACGTAAGTTGATGTGAGCCTTAGGGGAACAACAGTGTTGGCGTTTACACATGTAACATCATTAATTGTTATGGGCCTTGTTTTAATAGAATCAGTTAACAAAGAGTCAGCCTTCAAAGTTGAAGATGGTTTAGTTAAAAGTGCACTGTTTTTAGATTTTGAATTGTCTTTTTGGCAGCCCCATATTAATAAAAATAAGGAACACAAAAGAAGTGTAATCGTTTTTTTCATGGTTGTTTTATGATAAAGTTATTTCTTCAAATGTAATTAATTCTTTAAGAATAAACTAATTTCTCTTAAGGTAATTTATATTGTTTTTTGAACTTAAATTTATTTAATTAGGCTTAAATAATAACATATCAATAAACTTTATTATAAGCGATGTACCTTTACAACTTATATTTTTTTAATGAAGACATACTTCCGGTTATTATCCTTCGCAAAGCCAATTGAAAAATTTGCTATACCTTATATTATAACCACTCTTTTTTCTATCATATTCAGCACGTTAAATCTGGCATTACTGGCTCCTTTGCTGCAAACGTTATTTTCCGATAAGACAGATGGATTTACAGAACTTGGCCCAAAACCCTCGTGGTTTGATATTATGGCTTCGTTTAAATATTATGTACAGTATGCTATAAATAATTATGGTACATGGGGGGCCTTGCAGTTTGTTTGCGGTACCATTGTTATATCGGCCTTGCTGGGTAACCTCTTCCGTTATTTATCTCAGCGTACTATGGAGAATCTACGCGTACATACGCTGTTAAATCTGCGTCGTACGGTATTTAATAATGTTATGAACCTTCATATGGGGTTCTTTACAAACGAGCGTAAAGGTGATATTATATCAAAAATAGCTTCAGATGTTCAGGTAGTACAATTTTCAGTAACCGGCACTTTGCAAGTAATATTTAAAGAGCCTTTAACATTAATTGCGTTTTTGGTGATGCTTTTTTTGATATCGCCAAGCCTTACGCTTTATTCATTTTTGATTATTCCGGTATCGGCATTTGTAATATCGCGAATTGTGAAAAGGCTAAAGCAACAAGCCATTGCGTCACAACAAACCTACGGTAACATGATAAGTTACCTGGACGAAGCACTTTCGGGTATAAAAATTATAAAAGCGTTTAATGCCATCAATTTTATAAAAGATCGGTTTGATCAAGAGAATAAAGAGTATTCCCGCATAACTAAATCAATGGCCCGCCGGCAGCAATTGGCATCGCCCGTTTCTGAGTTTTTTGGGGTTACTATGGTTGCGGGTATTGTTTTATACGGGGGGCATTTACTTATAAATAAAACTTCGCCGTTATCAGCACCCGAGTTTATCACCTTCATCGCGTTGTTTTCGCAGGTGATGCGCCCGGCAAAGGCTATATCAGATTCATTTAGCAATATCCACTCGGGTATAGCGGCCGGAGAGCGGGTGCTAACACTTATTGATGAAAAGCCAAAGATATACGATGCGCCAAATGCAATAGATATTGCCGGATTTGATGATGCATTACGTTTCGAGGATGTAAGCTTTGCCTACCAGGAAAAAACAGTACTATCTCACATTGATCTTGTTGTGCCAAAGGGTAAAACTGTTGCGCTTGTGGGCCCATCTGGTGGTGGTAAATCAACCATGATGGACCTGATACCCCGTTTTATAGATCCTAAAAGCGGCCGGATAACTGTTGATGGTAACGATTTGCGCAACATTACGGCAACGTCGTTACGCACCCTTATGGGAGTTGTAAACCAGGAGTCGGTTTTGTTTAACGATACTATTTATAACAATATAGCATTTGGTAAAACCGATGTTAAACCCGAGGATGTAGAAGCCGCGGCACGTATAGCAAATGCCCATAACTTTATTTTAGAAACAGAGAATGGCTATCAAACAAACGTAGGCGATAGGGGTACCAAACTATCAGGCGGACAAAGACAGCGCATTTGCATTGCACGGGCTGTGTTAAATAATCCTCCAATAATGTTATTAGATGAGGCAACCTCGGCATTAGATACCGAATCTGAAAAGCTGGTGCAGGATGCTTTGAATAACCTGATGAAAAACCGCACATCACTGGTAATTGCACACCGTTTAAGCACTATCCAGAATGCAGATATAATTGTGGTGCTTGAAAGTGGCAAAATAGTTGAACAAGGCACCCATCAGGAGTTGCTTAACAACAACGGCCTATACCGAAAGCTAATTGATATGCAAACTTTTAATGATTAAGACGGGATGTCGGAAAATAAAAAAGTAGCAGTTGTTATACCCTTTTATCGCGAAAGTATTGACCAATTTGAACGTATAGCGCTTGAGCAGTGCAATAAAATACTGAGTAGCCATACTTTAATTGCCATTAAGCCTCATAAGCTCACGTTGCCTGAGGATGCCAATACCATTAAATTTACAAATGTAGTAAGCTTTGAAAACAGCTACTTTGAAAACATTGAAGGATACAACAAGCTCATGTTATCCTCCGAATTTTATGAAGCGTTCCTGGCGTATGATTATATACTTATTTACCAGCTCGACGCGTTTGTTTTTAAAGATGAGTTGAATTACTGGTGCGAACAGGGCTTTGATTATATAGGCGCTCCCTGGCTGCGGGACATTGAACATCCGGACTTGGTTAAATCGATAAAATCAACGCTGAAATACTACCTGCATACACGTTATGACGTGCATATAAAAGGTGAACCAAGCAAATATCAGTATGAAAACAAGGTAGGCAATGGTGGCTTCTCTTTACGTAACGTGCATAAATTTTATAACTTATGTATAAAGCATAAAGCAATGATTGATATGTATCTTGAAAAAGAGACGCATCATTATAACGAAGACCGTTTTTGGAGCGTAGAGGTAAATCGTAAACGCAAAGTTTTGAATATACCCGATTATAAAACAGGTGCTAAGTTTTCAGTTGAACATGCGCCACCCCGCGCCCTTAAGCTTAATAATGGCCAGTTGCCCTTTGGCTGCCATGCCTGGGATAGAACCCTCGATTTTTGGAGACCTATATTTAAACAACTGGGATATAGTATTTAATTATATTTGAAACAGAAAATGCGATCATCTCCGCTTGTATCCGTAGCACTATGTACTTACAATGGTGAGAAATATTTGGCTGAACAGATTGAAAGCATAATCAATCAAACGTATACAAATCTTGATATTATTATTGTTGATGATAGATCAACAGATAACACTTTTAATATAGCAAAGCAGTTTTCGGCTAAAGATGCCCGCATCAGGTGCATTAGTAACACGGAAAATTTAGGATTTAACAAAAACTTTGAGAAAGCACTTGGTTTAACGCGTGGTGATTTTATTGCCATTAGCGATCAGGATGATATTTGGGAGCCAGAAAAAATACAGGTGCTTGTTGATAGCATTGAAGATAACTGGCTTATATTCTCCAACTCCATCTATATATCGGCAGAGGGTACGCCAACAGGAAACAGCTTATTACAGGGTTTTAAATTCGGTAACTGGGATTTTCGAAGCACTTTGATACTAAATTATATAACAGGGCACACTTGCCTTATAGCGCGCGAGTTTTTGCAATATATTTTACCTTTCCCCAAAGCCGGATATTATGATTGGTGGATGGGTTTTGTTGCCTTGTATCATAACAAAATAACATATGTTGATAAAGAACTCACCAGGTACCGTGTACATGAAAGCTCTGTTATCCAAAACGTGCTGAATAATGATAAGCTGGCTTTTGAGATATTAGATTTTAAAACAAGCTTAACTATGCTTGCCAATTTTGCCACGTATAAAAATTTAAGCGAATCGGACAGGAAACTTATTACCGCGATAAGAGATGCCTGCGAGCAAAAACTAAAAAAATCATATCACCTTCCGCTTATCCTGTTGATTAATAAGCATTATCATGCTATATTCCCCAATCATAAAAAAAGAAAGCGCCTTTCTAAACTTGGGTTTGCTGTAAGATATTCCCGAAAGCTTGGGTAAATGGTAGCATTAAGCTTGATTTTTTTTGAAGGCCTTTATTTTTTTGAAGGTGAAAAAATTAAGCTTTAAAAACAGCTTCATATTATACCGCAAAAAGGTATTGTTTTTCCAGAGGGTATTAAACGCGGAATTAACAGGGAGCTTAAATAATAATAGCTGTTCAATAAAACGTTTAAAGGTTAATTTCTCAACCTGGTAAGATTGTAATGGAGTAAGCCTTTCAATATTTACCGGTAGCCTGCTGTTCCATTTACTAAATACACGTATGTTATCCTCCATCCAGATACGGTCAAAATTCCCTTCAGAAAAATGATTTATTAATATTTCAAAGGTAACGGCAACCTTATATTTTGTACCAACGGCCAGCGAAAAATCAACATCATAGCCATGGAAGCCCGGGCAGGTTTCTGCATCAAACTTAAACTGAGCTGCTACTTTCCGGGTTGTGCAAAGCCATACCCCATCTACATAAGCAACATCCGAAAGTTTTTCGTTCCGGGGATTCAGGTAATCATGTACAGTCTCTTTATCCTGAAATTTAAAAGATTGCAGGATATTCATATAAACAGCATTACTGTTTACGCCGCCCCCGGTTGAGGGGCTAATAGGTAAATAAGCTGCCCCAGCTACGCCAATCAAACCAAGCTGCGGATCGGTAAACAAGGCGGCTAATATATTGCCCCATCCATCCGTTTTAATATGGATATCTTCATGAATAAAGCATAAAATATCATATTTAGCCTTGTCAATGCCTTCATTATATATCTGGCATATCCCCTTTTTTGCCCCGCGGTTTTCTGTAGCAATAATTTCATAAGGCACGCCCACGGTTGCAGCAATATTTTCACTTATGTTTTGTAGCTGGACTTTATCTACAGAAGCTATAATTATAGAAAGCATTTATAAACGAATGATAAGCCGTAAAGGTAATTAAATAACAAAAGAGCCATAGATTTACTACAGCTCTTTTTGTTTATATATATTTATTAGGGGATTAGATATTACTGAAACTTAAAGCCTAAGCCCAGTTGAAACACTTGGTTGCGGTAATCGGGTATAGCGCTGCTATTAGAATGGTTCTCACTCAAATCAATGGCATACCGGCCGCGTAGCTCAACATTACGGTTCAAGTCAATACCAACACCAATAACGCCGGATATATAACTTTTATCGCCACGGTAACCGTATTCAGATTGAGATATGGTGTTAAACCCATCATCATAAGTATTACGGGTTGATGTGATGAATGTAAATTGCGGGCCAATAACAAAATTGAAACCCGGCACCAGCCTGAATTTTGCCAGCAGAGGAACATCAACATAATTGGTGCGCTGCTTAAATGTACCGTCAATAGTTTCGGCCTTATATCCTTTTTGCGAGAATAAAACTTCGGGCGCGAAAGATAACGGATAGGCAATAGGCACTTCGAATGTTAAACCTGCATGCCACCCGGCAATAGTGCTGGTACTAAAATCTGAATTATAAGCATCAACAGTGTTTGAAAAATTCACACCGCCTGCTAAACCAACCCTGGGTCTGTAAAAATCATCGGCACGCCTGTTATAACGTTCCTGAACAGGTGCCCGCCTAACTACTCGTGCCCTGCGGGGGCGTCGGTCATAACGTTGTGCACTAACTTCGCCTGCAATCAGCAGGCATATAGCCATAAAGAGAATTTTTTTCATCGGTTTAATTTTATTTGTTTTGTGGTGAACTATCGTGGATGGCCCACAATATTTCATGCCGGTTAATTTTATAACCTATAGAGTGAAATTTCGTGCCAAGGTTTATTCGGGATATGTTTTCTAAAATCTTAGATAGGTAAAACAATTAGCTGAATTTTAGATTTAAGCTACATTTGGATAATAATGAAACAAAAAATTTACGTTGCCTGCATCCTCCTTTTTATGTTAAGCCTGCTTACTCAAAGCAGTTTCGCTCAAAAAACAAGCTTCATTAATTCATTAAGCGAGCAAAACCACTGGGTAGATTCTGTATATAAAAAAATGAGCCGTAAGGAGCGTATTGGCCAGCTTTTCTACGTAAGGGCACATACCAATATGGGCAAAGCCTATGAAGATTCGGTAGGGAAAATAATACA
>NZ_JAQBOI010000083.1 GCF_028288105.1 Mucilaginibacter sp.
CCTTTTTCAAGCATCTCAAGCTTTAATTCGAGCTCTTGTATGTATGGGGTTTGTATAGTATTATCAATGTTCTTGATCAGCAAGTCATCTCGCTTTATGTAAGCAATTTCGTTATCATTTAAATAAATAACGTTTTTGGTATACTCCACAATTGGTGTAGCATCAGATGCTATAAAATATTCACCTTTGCCAACACCAATAACCATAGGGCTGCCTTTACGTGCCGCTATTAATTCATTCGGCTCATCAGCACTCATAATAACTATAGCATAAGCGCCAACAACCCTGTTAAGGGCAAGTCTTACGGCTTCGTGCAGATCAAGCCCGGTAACCTTTTGGATGTCTTCAATCAAATGAATTAAAACCTCAGTATCGGTATCGCTTATAAAAGTATGGCCTTTAGCAATCAATGCTTCTTTAAGCACGCCGTAGTTCTCAATAATACCGTTATGAATTATAGTGAGTTTACGATCTCCTGATGAATGTGGGTGAGAATTCCTGTCGCTTGGTGCCCCGTGAGTGGCCCAACGGGTGTGGCCCATACCAGCCGTGCCTGTTAATTTAACTCCTTTTACAAAATTTTCAAGATCGCTAACCTTGCCGGCTTTTTTGTAAACTTTTAAACCGTTATCGGCTAAAGCAATACCTGCGCTGTCGTATCCGCGATACTCCAGGCGGTGTAACCCTTTTATAACTATTGGATAAGCATCCCTATAGCCTATATATCCTACTATACCGCACATAAATTTAATATTAAATATATGGTGCCAAAAATAGCAGTAATACTTTAATATCCATGTTTATTGCAACAACAAACATGGATACACGGTTATTTTACTTATTTATTTTTGTATAAATAATGTTTAGTTTAATTCTATCGGGAGAGTTTTTACCAACAGGTATCACACGTTCGGCAAACTGAACAGTAGGTGTAATATCAATTGAAGTGCCTACGGTGGGGTTAACCGGGGCAATAAACGTTCCATAATCTACAGTTTTTCCGGTAATAAGGTCCTGAATATATCCGGTTACTGTAAAGTGATACTCGCCTGTTGCTGAATTATAAAAACCACCAAAAGTGTTTACACCATTTGCACCTCGCGGATCACTAACTGAAGCATCCTGTATTGGTACACGTTGTTTTGCAATATCCAATTGATACATTGTTAACCGCGGTGCGGCTCTATAAGGTATAGTTGTTCCGGGTGCGGCTTTAACAATAAGCTCGGCTCGGTTAATTACTACATTGCCTACACCAGCAAAAGCGTTTTTAATATTGGGGAAGCTTACTTTGGCCTTTAAGCCTGCAAGGCCCTTTAAGTAAAAGAGACCATCTGTAGATGTATTATTGAGAGCCGCCTGTACTTTTGTACTATGTGTGTGCTTTATCTGCACAGCATGAGTACGTGTCTGAACAGGTATTCTAACTGCCCCTGTATCACTTACTCCGGCACTATCTGTTCTGTAAAATACATCAACGCGTGCAGAATCTAATACGAACATGATGTTTCCACCCGGACCCGTAGTTTGGCTTTTATCTAAAGTAAGATACAACCCTTTAACCGCGTTTTGAAAGGCTGTACTTGATGCCCGGTAAGAGGTGGCACCAGCTCCAAATAAATATTGATTTACAAAAGCCTGGCTAATAGGTATGCGTAATTGCGGCGCAACCTTTACAAGTGTATCTGTTCGGCCGGTTAAAATAGCATATATTTTTATGGTGTCATGTGAACGTACCGTAAAAGTTTTTGTCCCTAATAGTGCTGCGTCATAAGTCCATTGTTTATTGCTGTAATAAGATGTGCCGGATTTAATCGGCTCACTTAACTGGTGTACATCCAACTTAAATTTTGATGTAAGTGAATCGCCGTAAAAACCATCAGCATAAGGTAATACCAAAACGGATGAGTCAATTGTCATTGTCCCGCCGGCGCCGGTTGGCAAGGTATATGTGGTGGCGTAACCTGGCAACGATAGGGCTGCAGCAATGTTTGATTCGGTAACACCAAGTTCAGGGTCTTTGAAATAAGATAGTGGGGTTCTGGACAATGCAGTTGTAACTACAGTATCTTCGGGTACAGTAATAACATTTATATTGGTATCAACCATTAACGTGCCATTAAGCTGGTTACTGGCATCAACGCCTAACCCAATAGAATCCTGGTTTTTACAGCCATTCAAAATAAAAAGACTTATTAACAGGGTTAATAAGCCTAATTTGTAAAATTTCATATGTAATTTTAAAGCTTAAGCAACATCCACCAATTGATCGTTGGTAATTTCGTCGTAAAAATTGTAATAATTTTCGAAATCAGAAGTGGAAACGTATTCTAAGACCGATTTATTGCTGTTTTTAACATTATTTAACACATCAGCATCAATGTTAGCGCTGCCTAACACAATGCCATCGCTATACTGGATAGCACCTGCATACATTGCAGTGTTAGTGCCTTCCTTGTAAACTTCGGTATGTGCTTCGGTCATATCGCCCATTATTGCCTTACGTGCAAAATCGGGATCCATTTTCTCTTTAAAATCATTTTCATAAATAGAGTAAACTACTTTTGAATTTTTAAAAGTAGGATCGTCTTTATATGTTGTTTTTAGATAAGCCGGCACTAAAGCGCTCATCCAGCCGTGGCAGTGAATAACATCTGGCGCCCAGCCAAGTTTCTTAACAGTTTCTAATGCACCTTTGCAAAAGAAGATCATACGCTCGTCGTTGTCGGCATAAAATTTACCGTCTTTATCGTTAAACACGTGCTTACGTTGAAAATACTCTTCATTATCTAAAAAGTAAACTTGCATACGTGCTGCCGGAATTGAAGCAACCTTAATTATCAGCGGATTATCATTATCATTAATAATAATATTCATCCCAGATAAACGGATAACTTCATGTAAGCGGTTCCTGCGCTCATTAATATTCCCGAAACGCGGCATCAAAATGCGTATTTCAAAACCTTTTTCCTGCATTGCTTGCGGAAGCTGGCGTGTTATTTCGGCAATTTTTGTGAGTTCAAGGAAAGGGGACATTTCATGAGTTATGAACAAAAGCTTAGATTTACCCATCACTAATCAGTATTAAATGTAAAGAAGTCAAAAAAATTTGAGTTTGCAAATATAAGCATTATTATATGAACTGGCAACCACATGTGCAAGTGGGTTTGGTAGTTTTTAAGTAATTGCACACCTTTACCAAATTTTTACAACCTTATTTTAGCTTGAAAACATTTACCACCCGCCGGGAGATCCGGGAATATCTGTCCGCACAAAGCCCTGCAACCGTTGGGTTTGTACCTACCTTGGGCGCATTGCACAATGGCCATCTATCGTTAATTGCACAGGCAAAAAAGGCCAATGACATTGTAGTTTGCAGCATTTTTGTGAACCCCACCCAGTTTAATGATCCAAAAGACCTGGAGAATTATCCGCGCCCTATTGAGGCCGATATAGCCAAATTAGAGCAAGCCGGCTGCCATGTTTTGTTTAACCCTGCAGTGAGCGAAATTTATGACAATAATGAGCAATGGCATTTAGACATTGGCCCGCTGGAACATTTATTGGAAGGCGAGTTTAGACCGGGGCACTACCAGGGCGTAACACAGGTGGTATATAAACTGCTGGATATTGTTAAACCCAACACCTTATACATGGGCCAAAAAGATTACCAGCAGTTTATGGTGGTAAGCCGGATGGTTGAACTATTAGATATCCCCGTTAAAATGGTGATGTGCCCAATTGAGCGCGAACCGGATGGCTTGGCCATGAGTTCGCGCAATATCCACCTAAGCCCGGCCGATAGGCAACATGCTTTGATCTTATCAAAAACACTGAACTGGGTTAAAGCGAATTTTGACAGCAATAACATTACAGACTTGCAGCAACAAGCCATGGATCTGCTTAAAACCGAAGATGGCGTACAGCCTGAATATTTTGAGATTGTTGACGGCAAAACCCTTTTGCCGGCTGATAGAAACAGCGAAACTATTGTAGCCCTTACCGCCGCCCGCGTAGGAAAAACAAGGCTGATAGATAATCTGCTGATACGATAGATCATAACAATGTCTTATATATATTACAGTTTGCCAACTATGGGTTATAGATTATCGGTTAAAATAATTCCTACCTTTGCACCATGATTATTGAGGTATTAAAATCAAAACTTCATCGTGTTAAGGTTACACAGGCCGAGCTGAACTATGTTGGCAGTATAACTATTGATGAGGATCTTATTGAAGCGGCTAATATCATCCCGAACGAGAAGGTGCAGATTGTTAATAATAACAACGGCGCCCGCTTTGAAACCTATGTTATAAAAGGCGAACGTGGCAGTGGTACAGTATGCCTTAACGGCGCAACCGCAAGGCTTGCCCAGGTTGGCGATGTTGTTATCATTATGTCTTACGCTTATATGGAAACCGAAGAAGCCCGTGCCTACGAGCCAATTTTGATATTCCCGGATGCAAATAACAAATTAATTAAATAACTTAGGGGCTATCTAAGCCCTGTTATTTAATGAAACTGCTTTTCACTTCCCTGCTGTTATTTCTTACTACTGCAGTATTTGCCCAGCAAGCCATCTTTTATTTAAAAAAGGATGGCAAATACATCAACCAGTCTGATAGTGCCGACTATATCCGTGTTATAAAGCCGCCAGATTCGGCCTCGGTATTGTACAATGTTTTTGAATTTTATAAAAACGGGACACCAAAACTTATTGGCAAGTCGCGCACCATAGACCCACCCTGGTATGAAGGTCAATGCCTTAATTACTACGAATCGGGTAAAAAGCAAAGCCTCGGTAATTATAAAAACAACTTAAAATCAGGCGATTTCTTTGAATATTATTCAAATGGCAAATTATACCAGGCTTTAAAATATCCCGATACCACCAGGGTAGATAATATTAAAGATGACTTTTTAATAATTGCAAATTACGATTCGCTTGGTACAGTACAGGTGCAAAACGGCGAAGGGTATTATAAAGGCTTCGATGAAAAATTTAATTACATAAGCGATGCCGGTAAGATTGTTAACGGGAAAAGGGAAGGTACCTGGAAAATTGATTTCAGGAACAGAAACATTACCGCTACCGAGGTTTACAAGAATGGCGAATTAATAAGTGGCGAGTCTGAAACCGGGAATGGCGATGTAACCAAATATAGCGGCAGCAGGTTTACATCACCCGAATTTAAAGGAGGTGTTGAAGCATTTGGCAGCTACCTGGGCAACAACATAAAATACCCCGAAAACGAACGCAGAAGGAATATTGAAGGGCGGGTAATAATTACCTTTGTGATAGAAAAAGATGGCAGCTTAAGCAGCCTCAAAGTACTTAGATCAGTAAGCCCCGGGCTTGATGATGAAGCATTGCGGGTATTAAAAAGATCTCCAAAGTGGGTACCGGGCACAATGATGGGCAAGCCCATGAGAGTTAATTATAGTGTGCCTGTTAACTTTGCATTAAGGTAATTAGCAATTACATACCGTATTTATAAGCATACTATAACTGGGTATTACACAGCCTAATATTAATTTACAAATTTAAAGTTCCAATTCCCTGCAAATTGCTATCTTTGCACCCCGACGCTGAGGTCGGGATTTTTCGCCTTTCAGCGCATAGGATTTACGTTAAATGGACTACCCATTTTTAACTTTTGAATTTTAACTTTTTGACTTAGAAAAGCCCTATGCCCAAAGATACTTCCATCAAATCCGTACTAATTATTGGTTCAGGCCCTATCATTATTGGCCAGGCGTGTGAGTTTGATTACGCAGGCTCGCAAGCTGCCCTTTCTTTAAAAGAAGAAGGCATTACCGTATCCATCATCAACAGCAACCCTGCTACTATTATGACGGATAAGGTTATTGGCGACCATGTTTACCTGCTGCCGCTTACCTGCGAAAGCATTGAGCAAATACTTACCGAACAAAAAATTGATGCCGTACTGCCTACTATGGGTGGCCAAACCGCGCTAAACCTTTGTATTGAGGCCGATGAGCAAGGTATCTGGAAAAAACACGGTGTTAAAATTGTAGGTGTTGATATAGCCGCGATAGAAAAAACCGAGAATCGCGAAGCCTTCCGCCAGTTAATGGTTGATATAGGTGTTGGAGTGGCTACTTCAAAAATAGCCAACTCGTTCCTTGAAGGTAAAGAAGCCGCGCAGGAAATTGGTTTCCCGCTGGTTATACGCCCAAGCTATACGCTGGGTGGTAAAGGCGCTGGCTTTGTACATAAAAAAGAAGATTTTGACGCCGCTTTAAGTCGCGGCTTGCAGGCATCGCCAACCCACGAGGTATTGGTTGAGCAGGCAGTTTTAGGCTGGAAAGAATACGAGCTGGAGCTTTTGAGGGATAGTAATGATAACGTTATCATTATCTGTTCTATCGAGAACTTCGACCCAATGGGTATCCACACCGGCGACTCGATAACCGTGGCACCTGCCATGACACTGAGCGACCGCTGCTACCAGGAAATGCGTAACCAGGCCATCAAAATGATGCGTGCCATTGGTAATTTCGCGGGTGGTTGTAACGTACAGTTCTCGGTAAACCCTGCCGATGAAAGCATTATCGCCATTGAGATAAACCCACGTGTATCGCGTTCATCAGCATTAGCATCAAAAGCAACAGGTTACCCAATTGCTAAAATAGCTGCAAAGCTGGCCATTGGTTATAACCTCGATGAAATAGAAAATCAGATCACCAAAACAACTTCGGCTTATTTTGAACCGACGTTGGATTACGTGATCGTAAAGATCCCCCGCTGGAACTTTGATAAATTTAAAGGCGCTAACCGCGAGCTTGGTTTAACCATGAAATCGGTAGGCGAGGTGATGGGCATTGGCCGCAGCTTTATCGAAGCTTTACAGAAGGCTTGCCAGAGTTTAGAAATTGGCCGCGCCGGCCTTGGTGCCGATGGCCGCCAAAGCCGCAACCTTGACGAGATAATGCACAGCCTGGAGCATCCAAGCTGGGACAGGCTGTTCCACATCTATGATGCCATGAGCCTGGGTGTGCCAATTGAATCGATAAGAAAAGTTACTAAGATTGACCGCTGGTTCCTGAACCAGATACAGGATGTAGTGAACGTAGAAACAGAACTGCGCCGCTACTCGCTGAATAATATCCCCGAAGATTTCTTCTTCACCCTAAAACAACGCGGTTTTTCTGATACCCAGATAGCCTACGTATTAGGTAACGTAACCGAGGAAGATGTTTACAAACGCCGCAAAGCGCTAAACATTAACCGTGTTTACAAAATGGTAGATACCTGCGCGGCAGAGTTCGCGGCAAAAACACCATATTACTACTCTACTTACGAGGGCGAGAACGAGTCCATCGTATCTGATAAAAAGAAAATAATTGTATTAGGATCGGGGCCTAACCGTATTGGACAGGGTATTGAATTTGATTATAGCTGTGTACATGGTTTGCTTGCCGCTAAAGAAGCCGGCTATGAGGCCATCATGATCAACTGTAACCCCGAAACCGTATCTACCGACTTTAACATGGCCGATAAGCTGTACTTTGAGCCCGTTTTTTGGGAGCATGTACGCGAGATCATCGACCTGGAGAAACCGGAAGGTGTAATTGTTCAGTTAGGTGGCCAAACAGCCCTTAAAATGGCCGAGAAGCTACATGAGCATGGTGTTAAGATAATTGGCACATCATTCAACGATATGGATGTGGCTGAAGATCGCGGCCGTTTCAGCGACTTGTTAAAAGAGCTTGGAATCCCTTACCCTAAATATGGTGTTGCCGAAAGTGCTGAAGAAGCGCTGGAAGTTGCGCACGAAGTAGGTTACCCGGTATTGGTTCGCCCAAGCTACGTGCTTGGTGGCCAGGGCATGAGCATTGTGATAAACGACGAGGACCTGGAGAAGGCTGTGGTAAATCTGTTGAAAAATTTACCCGGTAACCGGGTATTAATTGACCACTTCCTTGATCGTGCTGCCGAAACTGAGTCAGATTCTATCCACGATGGGGATGATGTTCACATTATTGGTTTGATGGAACACATTGAACCTGCGGGCATCCATTCCGGCGATTCATTTGCCGTATTACCTCCGTTTGATCTATCAGCTAACGTGATAAGCAAGATGGAAGAATACACAGAGAAAATTGCCCGTGCCCTAAACGTTCGTGGCCTGCTGAATATTCAATTCGCGGTTAAAGATGATAGGGTATATGTGATAGAAGCTAACCCGCGTGCATCGCGTACTGTGCCTTTTATAGCTAAAGCGTACGATGTGCCTTACATAAACATAGCTGCCAAAGTAATGCTTGGCGCAAACAAATTAAAAGACTTTACCATAGAGCGCAAGCTTAAAGGATATGCAATAAAAGAGCCTGTATTTTCGTTTGATAAGTTCCCGGAAGTAAACAAGGAGCTTGGGCCGGAAATGAAATCAACAGGCGAAGCCATCAGGTTCATCCCTGATTTGGACGACCCGTATTTCAGGCATCTGTATAAAGAAAAATCAATGTATTTAAGCAAGTAATTCAAAACTGGCATCAGTTTTGAATTTAAGGTTAGTCGCCGTGAGATTTTACGGTGCCTATATGGTTTAATTTAGTACTATAGTATTGAAAGTTAATTTAAAAAATAATACGCCGGTCGTTAATTTGAGCACTATCGACCCGGAGGATGTAGGTGATGTTTTACTAAAGATCGAAAGATCGTTCAATATCAGATTCACAGACGAGGACCTTAAACATATTAAAACCTTTGGCGCACTATGCGATCTTGTGGTTGAAAAGGTTAAACAGGTACAAAGTGACAGCTGCACAACCCAACAGGCTTTCTACAAATTGCGTAATGCAATTAATGCTAAAAAGCCTATTGAAAAATGCGACCTTAAGCCACAAACAAAACTTTGTGAACTTTTCCCCCGCGATAACCGCATTGAGGTTGTAGCAGATATGGAAGCCGAAATGGGCTTACACGTTAACCTGCTGCAGCCAAAGCGATGGATAGTTTATGGCTTTACCGGCTTACTGCTGGCAGCGATAGCATTATCGTTCTTTAATAATATTGCAGGGTTTATTGTAACTGGTATTGCTATAACAGGATTAATACTTGCAGGTAAATTTGGTAAAGAACTAAAGGTGAAAACCCTTGGCGATTTGGCCGAGAAAATTGCCCGCGAGCATTATTTAAGCTGCCGCCGCAATGCATCAACCGTTAACCGTACCGAGGTAGCCGAAAAAGTAAAAGAGCTTTTTGCCGATTACCTTCATGTAGAACCCTACCGCTTTAAGAAAAGAAGTAAGGTTTGCATAAGTAACACATAATTCAAAAAAGGGGATAGCCAAAGCTATCCCCTTTTTTGTTTCTCCATTGCCATGATATTCGCAGTAAAGAATATATCCACCAGTGCGTGAGTATCGTGCCTGATTTGATTATTTCGTCATGTCCTTTACCATAAATTCCAGAGCGGCTTTATCTGCCAACGTTTTAGCTATGGGTTTTTCGCCCAGATACATTACCTGATTGGTAGTATTGCTATAAATCGGCCATATCGGCAAGCCCTCACCGTTGGGATTACCCGTTTTAGCAAAATTTACCCAGTAGGATGACATTATATCTGCCAATTGCCCGTCGATAGGTTCAAACGGGCGGTTCAAAAATTTAAGGTTATTAAATACATAAGCTACCTCCCCGGTATGGAAGGCACCGTATTTTACAAAATCTGCCGTGGCGGGTAGCCGGCGGGTAAAACGGTAAAGGTAAACCTTAGTTTTATTCTTCACACTTTGCTGATTCACCCAACTATAATTTTGCACGCCGAACATCTGGTCGCGCGACATCCTTATCTGTGATCTTTCTGCTTCGGCATCTGTTGTTCCGGGGTAAAGCTTTAAAACTTCCGGGGCTTTATTACCGAAACGCTTTGTAATCCCGGTGGTGTAATCGGCAGCGTTTTTTATAGCGCCAATAAAAGCATCATCTTCGTTCCAACCGGTAAGCAACGGAACCTGGTTCTCTTTATTCGCGGCAAAAATATCTGCTGGTACCTGCGGTAAAAAGTATCCATCTATAATTGGGCGAAAATTGTTTTGTTTAAGCAATTCCTCGACCGGTAGCTTTCTAAGATCGGCAAGTGTTGCTGCGTGTAGTTCCCCGGCGGTTATTACCCCGCCTTTTTCAGCTTCGGTTAAAGAAACACCGCTACCTTTACCCGGCAACATGTGCGCACCACTTTCGGCAATAGCTTTGCTGAAATAGCCTTTGGCTAATGGCGATGCTACTAAGTAGTTAACCCCAAAAGAGCCTGCCGACTGCCCCGCGATAGTTACATTATTGGGGTCGCCGCCAAAGGCAGCAATATTTTTCTGCACCCATTTTAGGGCTGCCAGCATATCCATTAAACCATAGTTGCCAGATGCATGATTGGGCGATTCTTTGGTCAGCTCGGGATGGGCGAGGAACCCCAGGATGCCAACCCGGTATGGGACACTCACTAATATCACACCCTTTTTGGCCAGCGCTTCACCATCATAAATAGGCACATTGGTGCCGCCGCTTACAAAGCCGCCACCATAGATCCATACTATAACAGGTCTTTTTTCGGCAGGCGTTTTTGCCCCTGTCCATACGTTCAGGTACAGGCAATCTTCACTTAGCGGTTCATCCTTTATCAGAAACTCGCGGGTGTAAACCCCAAATTCGTTTGGTTTGCCCTGTATGGGGCTTTTAGAAAACTCGGTACATGCTTTAACGCCATTCCAGGGCGCTACCGATTGTGGCGCTTTCCAGCGTAGCTCGCCAATAGGCGGGGCAGCAAATGGGATCCCCTTAAATATATGAACGCTATTATCGCTGCTCACGCTGCCTGATATTTTACCGGCATCGGTTTGTACTACATTCAAAGCGGTTTGCGCGATGGAATATAAAGTAGATAGCAGGATGAGTGATAAAGTTAGTATCCGTTTCATAGTTTAAATTTTTTACTACAGAGGACACAGAGATAAAAGCACAGAGATCACTGAGATTTTATTTTTTTTTCAGTTTACTCTTTTGTCTTTCTCCATTTACTCTGTGCAACCTCAGTGACCTCTGTGGTTAATTCTATAATTAATATAAAGCAATTTACGGTTTTGCTGTTGCTTTATTATACTTTGCTGTACGGGCATCTTTTATAACACCTTTCCAGTTCAATCCGTAGCCAAAATCATATATGTGCCCTTCAGAATCGGTGTAGCATTTCATATCGTGCGGTACATCTTCATATTGGGCCTCTACTACTTTCATATCCAGCGGCATTTGCAACGGTAGTAAGGCAGATGGTTCTGCTTTACCTGTAAGGATATCTAAACTTGCCTGCCCCTGTACGCCAAAATTGGCAATTATCGCGTTAGCTTGTTTTTCCAGTTCGGCAAAAACCATAGGGTTGTTAAGGTTCACCGAAACAATAACCGGTTTGCCCTTCATTTTTGCATAAGTATCGGTCACCATAGCCAGATCGGTAACGTTGGTTGATGTTTCTGATTTGTTTTTATAACTACGGTTGGTGAATGTCTCCAAAGGGTCGCCACCGGCAAGGCTGTTCTCGCGGGCCGTTTCGGCAGTGTATTTACTATACTGTAACGATACCGGCAAATAGCCGTTCCCGCCGTTTTTAGCATCGTCGCCATCGTAACCACCGTGCCCAATAGGGCTGTCAATAAATACCAGCGCGTAATCGGCCTCATCAGGGTTTTCGGTCACTTTAAAATATTTCTTAACCGTTTCCATATTTACCGGGTATTCCAGTTTTTCGGGGGTTACCATCCCCAGGAAATTCTTACCTGCCGGAGTGAATTTTTTGGGGACATAAACAGCTTTGCCTGTTTGCAATGGCAATATGTTTGCCTTATTCTTCAGCATTACAATTGATTTTAGCTGGGCCTGATAGCCTGCAGCCATAAAATCAGCGTTGCCCACGGTTTTCTTAGTTATTTCAGGGTCAAGGTACGGGTTCTCAAATAATCCCGTACGGAAAATACCCCTCAATAAGCGTACTGCAGATTGCTCAAACCTTGCCCGCATAAAAGGTTCGCCGTGTTCTTTAACACCCATTTGGTAGGCTTCTAACACCGGTGCAGCATCATTATTGCCTCCGAACTGGTCAACGCCTGCCATTAAAATTTTGTAATGTCGCTGGGCAATGGTAGCTTTTTCCATCCCCCATGATTTACCTGATAAAAAGCTATTGATAACCGTTTCATCGCCGGTAACCAGCCAGTCGGTACAAACCACACCATCGTATTTATACTTGTTGCGCAGCAGGTCGGTAATAATGTATTTGTTGTAATTGTTGGCCACGTTCTCGTGGTTTTTAGTATCCTGGTTAAATGATATGGTATAATATGGCATCACCGCGGCAGCCATACCCGTTTTACTGGCAAGTTTAAACGCTCCTTGTGTAAAAGGTATTAGTGCTTCGTTAAAATTATTGCCTGGGTACACAGCATATTTACCAAAACCATAATGCGCATCGCGGCCACCCTCGCCCGCGCCGCCACCCGGCCAGTGTTTCACCATGGCGTTAACGCTGTTATAGCCCCAACCATTGGCCAGTTCTTTTGTACCGGTTGATGTTTGAAAACCATCTATATAGGCACGTGCCATATCTGCCGCCAGTTGTGGATCCTCGCCAAAGGTGCCGCTTACACGGTTCCAGCGTGGGTCTGTAGCGATGTCAACCTGTGGGGATAAAGCCGTAGCGATGCCCAATGCGCGGTATTCCTGCGCGGCTATATGCCCAAAGTTTTGGGTAACCGATGGATCGAACGTTGCCGCCATACCCAACGAGCCCGGCCACATAGAAATATTACCGCCCGCACCCGCGTTAAACTCGGCTGTAGCCAGTGTGCCATGGCGCGGATCGGAGCTGTTGTTAGCCGGGATACCCAGGCCAATGCCCTCTACAAAGGCTTGCGCGGTGTTATTCCATTTTGCGGCAACCTCCGGGCTTTGTACCGATGTAATAAGTACGTGGCGTACATTATCCTTTTCTAAAAATTGCTTTTGCTGATCAGATAGGTCAAAGGGATTTACACCACTTTCAGCAAATGGCTTACCACCGTAAGTTCCGACAAATGGCCCAACCGGGATAGAAGGGATCATCTGGTGGCGACTGTAAAGCATTAGCCCCGCAATTTGCTCAATGCTCATTTTTGAGGCGAGGTCTTTGGCGCGTACATCAACAGGCAAACGCCAGTCTTCGTACTTATCAAGTTTGCCGTTTTTGTTCAGGTCTTTAAAAGCCAAACCATCAACAGTTAATATTTTAACCCCCGATATGGTTGAATAGCCCAGGCTTTGGCCGCCTTTATTGGTTACAAAAGCAATGTTGCCTGCCTTAGTTTCGGTCCATTTGGTTTGTGCGGATACAACGCATGGCAGCAATGCCAGCAGCAATAGGTAATTTTTTTTCATAAAATACTTTTTCAGCTTTAGAGCGGTTCCCCATAAAAGCGTTGTGGCCTGTATGGTATAATTGGTTATTGCACTGACAGTTCTGAGTTATTGTGTCATAACTACACAATACTAAATATTATAATTTAAAATAGCAAACGTCAAAATATTTATAACAATTTTAAAACACAGTGTCGCATTGTTGCCTGTTTTGCCGTAAGTTTTTAGATAGAATCAGAAACTTTTCCTAATTCTTTAGCCCCTCCTCTACTTATGAAATTAGAAAATTGCAGGATCTGCGGTACCGCATTCGCTTCAAAATATGTTTTTAAAGAAATGATGTTTGGGATGCGCGATGAATTTCTATATGGTGAATGCCCCAATTGCGGCAACATTCAGATAATGGAAGTGCCCGATACGCGTGAAGGGTATCCGTTTGAGCAAATGTTCACAATAGCTGCATTTAACAATATGGCGGCTATTTTAAATGATAACCAACGGGGCGATGCCGCAAGGTTTTATTTGTATAAGAATTAAATGTTTTCCATGTCGGAATTTACCCGCTAAATGGTCGCATTAACACCCCATTGGTATGTAAAAACGCCCTTATATTTGATTATCATTAACCATTAAAACTAAATAACAATGACCAAGGAATTATGGATGAACCTGCCGGTGAAGAATATTAACCGCTCAAAGGAGTTTTTTTCAAGTATAGGGTTTGGTATTAAAGACGGCAGCACGGATACCTCTGTTGCTATATCGGTGAGTGAAAAGAATATTATTGTAATGCTTTTCCAGGAGGATGTATTTAAGCAGTTTGCCCAAAATGGATTGGCAGATACCTCAAAAACTACAGAAGTGCTGTTTAGTTTTGGCGCTGAAAGCCGCGAGGAGGTAGACGAAGTGGCCAAAAAAGTAACCGCTGCGGGGGGCAATCTTTTTGCACCGCCTGCCGAAATACAAGGCTGGATGTATGGCTGCGCTTTTGCCGACCTTGACGGCCACCGCTGGAACGCGCTGTTCATGGATATGAGCAAGCAAGGAAAATAGCTATATTTAAATAGCAAACCAATCACAACCATGAATAAACCCAAAGATGTTGATGAGTACATTGGCAGTTTCCCTGCCGATGTACAACAAAAGCTGCAGCAAATGCGGGATGCTATAAAAAGCGCTGCCCCGCATACGCAGGAAATTATAAGCTATGGCATGCCGGCCTATAAACAGCATGGCAACCTGGTTTACTTCGGCGCAGCAAAAAACCATCTTGGCTTTTATCCCGGTGCTGCTGTCATAGCACACTTAAAGCTGAACTGGCGGCTTATAAAGGCGCAAAGGGTTCTGTTCAGTTCCCGTACAATAAGCCTATGCCCCTGGATATAGTTGTTAAAATTGTAGCATTCAGGATAGCGGAAGATGAGGAACGGGCATGGGCGAAAAAGAAAAAGTAGCTAATAAACAAGCTTTTAACTTAAATGCAACGTTAATAATGTTAAAAAAATCAAAGTAAAATATGCTTTGATTTTTTTATTTTCATAGCCTTATGCAAAAAGGCCCTATCACGCTGCTAACCTTCTTTATTGTACTGCTACAAACTGTTCTTACAAATTTTGGGTATGCAGCGCAACCTGTTGTCCATATATCTCCTAAACCGGTTTGGCTTAATACTTATAAAGCATACGATAAAAAAGTATCTTCCAGAAATATTACTAATGGATATTTTTATCAGGTATTTGAAGAGCAGTTACATGTTGAAAAGCAGGCCGACTATACGCACATCATTAAAGAAATTGTTTCAGAAGCGGGTATCCAGAATGGATCATCAATAAATATTGGGTTCGACCCATCTTTTGAAAAGCTTGATGTTCATGAGATAACTGTTTGGCGCAATAATAAGCCGGAAAAACGCTTATCAGCCAAGTCATTTAAAATTCTTGCTGATGAAAAAGAACTATCAAGGTTTATTTACCAGGGCAGCTATTCTGCCTATTGTATATTAGATGATATACGTAAAGGCGACAGGATAGAATATTCATACACCATAACCGGCCGAAACCCCATATTTAACAACAAATTTTTCCGGGATTTGTATTTTCAATCATCTGTGCCATTTGCGCATGTGTATAAATCCATTTTGGTATCGCCATCGCGCAAGCTAAATTTTAAATCGTTTAATAAAACACCGCAGGTATCTGTTTCAACAAAGGGCGGCCTTACCAATTACGAGTGGAATGCTTACCAGGTTATGCCTGTAGAGTATTTTGATAACCAACCCGGTTGGTATAATAATTACGCTTATATACAGGTAAGTGATTACAGCAGCTGGAAAGAAGTTACCGATTGGGCTTTAAGCGTTAACCCGGTTGTACCTATAACTAATGGAAAACTGGCCGTGCAAGTTGCCGGACTAAAAGCTGCAACGAAAGGCGATAAAGAAAAATATTTTAGAGGCGCCGTGAAAATGGTGCAGGACGAGGTAAGGTATATGGGGATAGAGATGGGCGAATACTCGCATCGGGCAAATAGCCCCGAAAAGGTATTTAACCAGCGCTATGGCGATTGCAAGGATAAATCGTTACTGCTGGCATCTGTTTTAAGGGCCGGGGGCATCGAGGCCCAAATGGTGCTGGTAAACTCGGGGATAGACGGCGGTATTGATAAATTTATACCAACGCCCAACGCATTTAACCATGCTGTTGTTGTAGCTAATATAAATAACAAACAGGTTTGGGTAGATGCTACCATTGCATATCAACGTGGTACAGGTACTAATATTTACTTCCCTGGATATGGGAAAGGCCTTGTGCTAAAACCCGATAATAACGGACTGACTACCATTATACCGGTTAAAACAGGGAAGATAGATGTGCAGGAAAGATTTACTGTAACTGATGAAAAAGCTAAAGTGCCACTTACCGTAACTACGGTATATACTTTAAACGAGGCTGATAAAATGAGGGACAGGCTTGCATCGTCAAGTATGAGTGAAACGGAGAAAAATTACCTTACTTATTATACCAAAATACACCCCAAAATTGAACAAACCGATTCTATTACCGTAATTGACGATGAGGAAAATAATAAGGTTACTACCATTGAGCATTATTTAATAAGCGATCTGTTAAAAAAAGGTAAAGAGACCGGCCGTTTTGAAGCCGGGTTTTATGCAAACTATATTAACGATCAGCTACCCGTTATTCCTAATAAAGCTGTAAGCCCTGTAGCATTGTCTTTTCCGTTAAATGTTAATTACACCATACAGATAGTTATGCCCAATGGCTGGAATATTGAAGAGGAGCATAATGAAATAAAACGCGATGCCTATATTTTTAAGTCACAATCATCGGCAGAAAACGATACCCTGTCTTTAAACTACCAGCTTACCTATTTAAAAGATTTTATCCCTCTAAATAAGCTGGATGAAACTCGCGATGACGCGAAGAAAATTTCAGATAACGAACTATCTTATAGCTTCACCTTCACGCCAGATGTTTCCAAAGTGCCCTACCACTTTAATTACTGGATGTTTTTGGCCGTTATGATATTTGCCGCCGGACTGGTAATACAAGCCATACGGATTTATAAGACCGAAACTAAAAGCCTGTTGTTTGTACACTGGCGCTACCAGATGCCTATTGGTGGCTGGCTTATTTTAATTGCACTGGGTTTAGCGATAACGCCCCTGGCTATTTTTGCTACTGTTATAAATAATGACTCCTTTGACCTAAGTAAATGGAACCTGGCTTTGCCCGGGGCATCAAAAGCTGCTTATAAGGCCGCTTTTACGTTTGAAGTTATTGGTAATATTTTTTCAATCTGCTATACGTCTTTTTGCTTTTTCCTACTGATAAAACGACGCGATATATTCCCCAAATTTGTGATAGGGTTATATGCTTATTATGTAGTGTTTCATATTGTGGATTATGTTTTATTACAGGCAGCCGGAGTTAAACTTGATATAGATGATAGTAAGGATATGATGCGGTCAATGGTAGCGGCGGCCATCTGGATACCGTATTTTATTAAATCGACAAGGGTACAAAAAACCTTTATTATGCCATACCCGGTAAGCAATTATGCGTTTGACACCAATGTACAACCACAAACCGGGGTGCATGAACAGGAAATTAGAGAGGATAAATTACCGGGGTAATTTATTAAAGTCGATCATAGGCGGGTGTAAACTTCTTCTGTATTCAAACTTTTGGTTTAGCGGTGTCAGGTCATCAAAGAAGCCACCATTTCTAAGGTAAAGCCGTCCATCTTTTAATCCACCTGAATAATCTTTACGGTAGTTTTTCCGGGCGGTTTCATCACCTGTGTATTTGGCCTCTGTTACGGCGTGCCATTTACCGGCACTATCGCTTAGCCATTGGTTGGTGTAATAGGCCATGCGTATTTTATTGCCATTATCAGGTTCAAAGTTTTCTACAAAAGAATATAGATCTGTAAGATAGCCTACGGTTTGTGGTCTGCTAAAGCTGGCAATTAGCAACCATTTATCAGTACCTGTTTCTTTAAACCAAGCCGTGTATGTGGTTGAATTATGTAATTTATTGGGTTCAGCTTCTAATAAAAACGCGTAGGTTTTACCTGCCTGCCATGGGTATTGCAAATAGCTTTGCCCGCCCGATCCCTCGTCTCCAAACTCGCCGCCGTGTACTTTATCACCTTTGTTTAATAATTTTATTCGCAGACTGTCCGGGATGCTTTTTGGGTCATCTGTTTTAAACGGGCTCCATACCGAAAACAGCACCCGGCGCTCGGTATCTGAATTTACCTGCATGCCAAAATATCCCCCGCTAAAACCATCGGCCATAAAATAAGAACCTATCACGTCCATTTTTTGGGGAACGGTAATTTCGTTATAAAACCACCTAACATCGTTTTTAATTTCCTGCGGGATATTATAGCGTAAATGAACCGAAGGCCCCCGCCGCCCAAAATGAAATGAAGACCCGGTTTTTACGTAAGTAAGTTCATTTGCAGGTTGAGCCCCTTCAGCTATAAGCTCTGTTACATCGGCATAAATACTTCCCGATTTATTTACCCCCTTCAAATCAACTTTTATATAGCCGGGTTGTACCATTACTTTACCAATAGTAAGGGTGTCGAAGCCTGCGTTTGCTACTTGCTTAACAAAAACGTGTTTGCCGATAGTAATGCTGATCTTACTTTTGCCTTCGGGGGCGCGTAATCTTAATGCAAATGTTAATTCAGCCGCCTTGTCAACCCTAAAATATATGGATATCGCATCCTGCGCACTCTTCCAGTTAGTTAAACCATCATCGGTAATAACAGCTTTACCAGTAGCCCAGGCATTGCCCCCAAGTGGTATAATAGCCTTAGCAGCCTGGCCAAATGCGCAAATTGTACCCGTAAGTGTAATAAATAGTATAAGCAGGAGTGTTTTTCTCATTATTATGTGATAGCGATATGAAAGCTAAATTAAAAATTTAAGCTATTACACCCACTTTATAACCAGTATTTCTTCCGCCTCTATACTAATATGGTTTCCACCCACCTTGCCACCATTATTGGCAAAAAGTACAATAGGTTGCAGCGATGAGTTTTGGGGTATCAGTTTAAGCTCTCTCCTTACAACTGCTTTATTAATAATAATGGTCACAATTTCTTTATTGTTACCCAATAGCTTCATCAGCACCCCCTTTTGTGGTTCTTCAAAAACAAAGGGCAGGTTTAAGGTTGAATAGTTAAGCACTTTGGCTAAAAACAAGTTAAGATGATCATAGCTGCTCAATATCCTGCTGCCCAAACCCACAAGCGATGGCAGCCAATATACCTTGCCTTTGCCAAAGTTATTCTCGGTAGCAGTGATGTCATCGTTGCGAGCGGCAAGTACTGTGGCTGTAGTGGCCTTTAAGCTGCCACGCCATTGATAAGCAGGCAGGGCAATACCATCAACAACCATTTCCTCCATATCGTCAATAGCTTTGTATTCGAGTACATCAGCCCCCAGTAAATTGCGCAGCGGGAAACCCAACCGCATCAGGGCAACCGCGTTTTCGTCATAATAACCGGTTAGTCCGTCAGCTATTAGTTTGCCGCCTTTCGTTACAAAAGCTTCCAGCAAAGGCCAATATTTTGAGGGGATAGCTATTTGGTGTGCCAAAATAATAGCAATGCCGTCATAGCTCCGTTTAGAGAAATCAAATTCACTTATCTCTTTTAAATTGGCTTGTACACCGGCTTCACTCAATGCTTCAAAATAAGCCAACGCAGATTTCATTACACCACCTTCGTCGCGCCCTTCGTAGCTTTTGCCGCCGGTTTGCAACTTCTTTTCAACCCATATCGATTCGCGGGTATACAATATATTTATGCCGGATGCTACCACTTTGGCTTCCTCAAAAAAACCAATATGTTCATTAACCGTATTAATAACTTCTACAGCGGCCTGCAACCTGTCTGATGGTTCATTGTGATAGTTAAGCATAGCCCATTCGCCCGCCTCTATGCCCGATGAGCGGGGATTTAAGCACCAGAATATCGCGCCCTTACTTTCCGCGCCAATGGCTATCCAAAGCCATTGTGTAATTTCTTGTTTAGTTGGGCAAAGCGATAAAAAGCCGCTGTAAGTATTATTGCCACCTTGCAATTCGGTCATAAACCATGGGATCTCCCCGGCACCCGAGCGGATGATCTCGCAATTGGCCGAAACCGCCAAAGCGTACTGCTCCCGGTTAAAGTAACTAAAATGCCAGCTGGCGTGTGCAGAACCACCAAGACTGGTCAGGAAATCGCGCCAGTCGGTAAAGTTATATTCCGCTACGTTTTTAAATATGGCGTGGTTATTTACATGGATGATACTATCCGGATCGTATTTATGGATCTCGTCGGTAAGCCATTTTAAGAACCAGGTATTGTAGTACAAGTGGAAGCGCTCATCGGCAAAATCAAAATGATCATAACCTCCGCTGTTATATTCGGGGTGCGCCTGGGCAGCTTTCCACTCGCGGTATTTATCGGTAGCAAATTGCTCTTGCGGAAAATGGCCTACTCCCGGCTCGTTTACCGGCACCCAGCCATAGCATGAATCAAATTGTTTAAAATGGGTAACAACGTTCTCTACATATCGCGCTATAGTACCTAAATGATCTTCATCCTTAGGGAATTTTAACCCCCCCAGATCGGTAAAAGCAGTGGCAGGGAACAGGTTCCCATACACTTTGATGCCATATTTATCGGCGGCTTTGTAGGCGGCATCAAACAAGGTATAATCCCACTTGCCATCGGGCTTACGCATGTAGGTTTCAAACAGGCGGATACGTGTAACCGTCATGCCGGCCTCCTGCAATCTGCGGAACCAAAGATCTATCTCTTTAGGTGTTTGGCCGGGTTCAATAAAAACCTCGGCACCTATCATGATGGGTGTAGCTTGTTCTTTAGCGGTATTCTGCATCTTAATAATCTGCAGGAATATCTTATCCCTGTGAGGTATTAACTTTTTAAAGCGGGAATGGTTTTAAAGGGTAGCTTATACTTGGTTAGGGGGCTCCTATGGAACCAAAAAATTGTTGTTTGATTTTTCTATAAACAGGGTGCTCCTCCGGAGCTATAAGTGATAAATCCTTTCTAATCCCGTTAGGGATATCCTGTTTATAGAATAAATATAAGATGTTTGGCTCCATAGGAGCCTCCTGTAAAATCTTGTTTACACCTATGTAGATTGGATATAACTATGCAACTGTTCTATGGTTTCCTTTTGCGAATGGATAGTTTCGTAAATAACATCGTTAATAGATACAATGCCGCATAACTCATCGGCTGCATCAAACACCGGTAAATAACGGATATTGTTTTCGCTCATTACTACCATACAGGTATCAATGGACGATTCGGGGGTGATTTTAGGGAAATCATTACTCATGATCTCGCTAACAACAGTCTCATCCGAGTGTTTACCCATTAATATGATCTTACGGGCATAATCCCGTTCCGTAGCAAGGCCAACATATTTATCGTTCTCTGTAACCACAACCGACCCGATGTTTTTCTCAGACATCAGCTTCAGTACGTTTAAAACAGTAGTTTGGGCAGGTACAGCAATAACATTGCTCCCCTTGCGGGCAAGGATGTGTTTAACGCTTTTCATAACAGTTGGGTTTGTTTGGTAATTCAATTTACGAATAACTAATAGAAAAACAATAGGTTAATGCGAAAAAGATAAATTAGTTTATCGCGATCACCTTATCCTTTAGTACACCAAACACCCTATCGGCCTTACGGCTTAGTATGGCAACCCTACCCGTAAATTTACCAAATGAGGGCAATATGGCCTGGTTTTTACCAAACGCGAAACACGGCAGTGTAACACTTTGCCTGCCCCTGCCAACCAAATTAATACCCGGGTGGATATGGCCGCATAAAACGTAGCCATCTTCATCCTTTTTCTCCGGATCGGCCAGCGGATGGTGCAGCATCAGGAAGGGGCCAACGGTTAGTTTTTGATGCAGGATGATACCCAGATCGGTATAATGTTTATCGCTGATGATATCATGGTTGCCTTTTATCAGGATAATTTGCAGCCGGGGGAACTGGCTGCGCCAAAGTACAAACCAATCCCAATCGTTGTTCATATCGCTGTGGAAAAGGTCGCCCAGGAAGATCAGTTTTTCGGGGCGGTGCTCATAAATGAGGTCGGATAGCATAGCCAAGTCGTCCTGCTCCATGTTTCGTGGGATAGCAATACCTGCCTTACGAAAATGCCCCACTTTGCCAAAATGCACATCAGCCGCTATCAAAGCTTTCTCCTGCTGCCAGTAAATAGCCTTTTGTGGTAACAGTAAAAGATCCTGATCTAAAAATTGAAAGAGGGTACCCGCGCTCATCGTCATAAGGTACAAAGATAAGGAGTTTGGTTTTATTTGGTGAAGCCTCACCCCGGCCCTCTCCAAAGGAGAGGGGGTTCTTAAAGTCCTCTCCTTTGGAGAGGATTTAGGTGAGGCCCTACCCGCGTCCAAAGTAACGGCTGGAAGTTATGTTATCAAGTTTACTCACCTTCCGGCACTACGTGCGCGACCCTCTCTGCTGCGCAAAGAGGGTGAATACAAAAAGCATTTTCCAAACCCTCTTTCCGCGCAGCGAAGAGAAGGTCGACGAGCGAAGCAATTTCGGGGTGAGTTAACTCGTAAAGGTGCTTTCCACCTTCTAAATTTATTATATCTTGCCTTATGGAAATTAAGGAAGCACAGCATCTTGTAGATAACTGGATAAAAACAACCGGTGTACGATATTTTAACGAGCTAACCAATACCGCTATTTTAATGGAAGAGGTTGGCGAGGTGGCGCGCATAATGGCAAGGCAATATGGCGAGCAATCGTTTAAAAAATCGGATACGGAAGTTAACCTGGCGGATGAAATGGCCGATGTGCTGTTTGTACTCATTTGCCTGGCTAACCAAACCGGTATTGACCTGACCGACGCGCTGGAAAAAAACATGCAAAAGAAAAGCATCCGCGACGCCGACAGGCATAAGAATAATGACAAACTTAGATAGCAATATTTGATACTTAATTTTAAATGAATGAACTAAAACAAAATATAATTTGTTTATTTTGATTATTATAAAATATAATTTGGCTATATTCGTTTATACAATAAATTAAAGCAGCCTTATTATGAAAAAGTATCTATTTATTTTGTTTGCCATTACCTTGGCATTCGCCGCATGCAAGCACCAGGGAGGAGAAAAATTCAAAGTATCTGAAGTAGTGTTATCTGCACCACCACCCCCGCAACTTGAATCGCAGAAATTTGCAGCCCCGGTAGTTGCGGCCGATAACGAAATTGTTGAAACAAATGCCAATCAAATAGCTGACAAGCCACTTGGAAATGAAAAACTAACTGTAGTAAATCGGGCCGATGACACAGAAAAGAAGATCATTAAAGAAGGCGAAATCCGTTTCGAGACCAGCAACGTTGTTGAAACCCGCAGGCAAATAATCAGTTCTTTAAAGAGACTTGGTGGTTATGCCGATGATGATAGCGAAGACACCAATGGCGATGCCGGCAGTAAGGAATACACCTTACGCATTCGTATACCGGCTAAAAACTTTGATGCTTTTTTGGGGACGGTTTCATCAACCGCAACTAAAATAGATAGCCGAAACATCCGCATAAAAGATGTTACCTCGCAGTTTATAGATATCAAAACCCGGCTGGATAATAAAAAGCTGCTGGAAAGCCGCTATCTGCAGCTTCTTAATAAAGCAACCAAAATGTCTGACTTACTGCAGATAGAAGATAAACTGGCAGAGATCCGCAGCGATATAGAATCTACCCAGAGTCAGTTGAACTACATGAGCAAGCAAGTGACTTATAGCTCGTTAACCATTACTTTTTACACCAGGCAACAAGAACAGGTTGCAGCAGGCAATGGCTTTAGTTATAAACTTAAAAGCGCGTTGATAAGCGGATGGGAGTCGTTACAAAACTTATTCTTCGGCTTATTATCAAACTGGTATTTGCTGCTTGTTATAGCTTTGCTAATTGTATTTGTAAAGCGGTGGCGAGGGCGTAGGATGGCTAAACAAGCTTAACTAACCGCTCGCCATCCAATACTGGGATAGCGGTGGTCAGATCAACCTGCAGGCAAAATTCAATATCTTTTTCGATACCTAATTTTCTGAGGCGTTCCCCGTGGGATGTTTTGCTGAGGTACTGTCCGATATCGTTTTTACCGATCTGGAACAGGTCGTTGGCGGCGATGGCAGGGTCATCCAGGATGAAGCCATCGTTTTTCAACTGCTCTATTACAGCCCCGGCAAAAAGGGTGTCTTCCAGGTTAAAATTGTTTTGCCAGCCGGCACAAACCAGCAGTATATTACCCTGTTGAGCCCTTAACCAGGTGCATAATGAGGTAGTATTCAGAAAAGAGCCTATTACGATCTTCCTGGCTTTGCGCGATAAGTGCAAGGCATGGGTGCCATTGGTGGTAGTAAGCACAACCCTTTTGCCGGCTACTTTTTCGGCGGTATATGAGAAAGGGGAATTGCCAAAATCAAATCCGGAAACCACTTCGCCGTTCCGTTCGGCAGCAAGTAAATAGCCCGATCCTTTTTCACGGTAGGCAGCGCATTCTTCTACTTCAGATACCGGGATAATGGCCTCGGCACCATTCTCTATACCATAGCAAATAGAAGAAGTGGCCCTGAAGATATCTATCACCACCACTATATAATCCTCTACGTTGTATAGGGGGATAAGCGCGGGGGTAAGGCAAACGTCTAAACTGCGTGTCATTGTATGTAGTCATTGGTCATCGGGTCGTTGGTCATTGCATTTTAAAACACAATGACCAATGACTTAATGACAAGCGAAGCTTCTATTTATAAAAAGGTGGTTTTACAACCTTTGCTTTTACTTTATTATCGCGGATACTGATGTAAATATCAGACCCTTCTTTAGCGAATTCATTTTTTACGTAACCCAGGCCAATTGCTTTTTGCAGCGAAGGCGATTGAGTACCCGATGTTACCTTACCTATAACATTACCATCAGCATCAACTATTTCATAATCGTGGCGTGGGATACCGCGGTCTATCATTTCAAAACCAACAAGCCTGCGCTCTATACCGGCTTGTTTTTGCTGTTGCAGGGCTTCAGAATTGGTAAATTCCTTGCTGAATTTTGTCACCCAGCCTAAACCGGCCTCTAACGGCGATGTAGTATCGTCAATATCGTTTCCGTAAAGACAGAAACCCATTTCTAAACGTAAGGTATCACGTGCAGCTAAACCAATTGGTTTGATACCGAAAGGTTCGCCGGCTTTGAATACTTCCGCCCAGATAAACTCGGCATGCTCATTATCAAAATAGATCTCGAAACCACCTGCACCGGTATAACCTGTTGCAGATACCACAACATTATCAATCCCGGCAAATTTGCCTTTCTTGAAAGTGTAATACTCCATTGATGCCAGGTCAATATCAGTAAGGCTTTGCAGCGCATCAGCAGCTTTTGGGCCTTGTACAGCTAACAGCGAGGTACGGTCTGATATATCTTTCATATCCACACCTTCGGTGTTGTATTTAGCTATCCAGTTCCAGTCTTTCTCAATATTTGAAGCGTTAACCACCAGCATATAGGTTTTCTCATCTATGCGGTAAACCAGCAAATCGTCAACTATACCGCCATCTTCGTTTGGCAGGCAAGAGTATTGCACCTTGCCATCATACAGTTTAGCGGCATCGTTACTGGTAACACGTTGTATCAGGTCAAGCGCTTTTTCGCCTTTCAGGATAAACTCGCCCATGTGGCTTACATCAAATACACCTACGCCTTTGCGTACGGTATCGTGTTCGGCATTAATGCCGACGTATTGTACGGGCATATTGTACCCGGCAAAAGGCACCATTTTAGCGCCCAAATTAGTATGTACTTGTGTTAAAGCGGTATTCTTCATGTTTATATAATATCGTGGCAAAAATAGCAAAATAGCTGTAGTGCGCAGGTAGTTTATATAATTGATTGATAAAAATCGGCGAGTTGGCGGGTTATGGTATTTACATCATGCTGCAGTTCTATCAGCTTGCGGGCATTGCGGCCTATTTTGCGGCAAAAATGCTCGTCGGTAATGCATTTTTTTACGGCATTATAAAACTCGTCGAGGTTGTTGGCGATGATGATATTTTTGCCGTGCTCAATATTAATACCTTCGGCACCAAGCGATGTAGATATGATGCATTTTTCCATGGCCATACCCTCTACTATTTTTACCCGCATACCACCACCAGAGAGCAACGGCACTATCATGATAGATTTGCTGTTCACAAACTCCAGGGCATCATCTACCTCACCATGTATAAATACTTTGCCCAGCACTTCGTAATCGTCAAACTGCTCGGGGATATTATGGCCCGCCACGTAAAACTTTGCCTTCAGGTCGCCATCGGTAAGGTCTTTATGAAAATTATCTATGAACCATTCTATCCCCTCGCGGTTAGGCAACCAATCCAGCGACCCCAGGAAAAACAGGCTCGGAAAATCCACTTTGCTATGGTCTGGTTTATATAAGGAAAGGTCTATCCCGATAGGTAAAACCCTTAAAGGTATTTTGGCACCGTAAGATAGCATGGAGCTTTTATCCTGCTCGGTAAAAACCACAATCGCGTCAAATTTATTCAGCAGCTCCAGCTCGTAGTTTTTAATACGGCGGGCAAGCAGGCGCAGATACCACTTTTTAAACGGATCGCTTTTTTGCTGGGCCAGCTTTTGCCATACCTGGTGCTCTATATTATGTGCCCTAAAAATGATCTTCGCTTTTGAATGCCTCCGGATAACCCCAAGATAAGGCGCTACAAAAATCCCTTCAAACTGAATAACATCATACTGGTTGTCCTGCAGGTTTTTTAACAGTAACTTTTCAAAACCGGCATTATAATACTTATCAATGTTATAAGAGTTATTGGTGAACAGATTGCTTACTGCTTCAATTACCGATATGCGGGTATCAATATCAAACTCTATATAGTTTATCCTGTCCAGTAATTCGTCTCTTTCGGCTGTTGTGTTATTCTTTTTTACGTTAAGGGATATCAGGGAAACATTATGCCCAAGCCTAACCAAACCTTTTATGGTATTGCCTACCACAATAGGGTAGCCACCATTCTGCGGAAACGGGGCACGGTGTGTTAGTATAAGGATCCTCAAGGCGGGTATTAATTGGTTAAGTCAAAGTTATTAACCTTAACGTATCTGGCAAAGTAAAGGTTATAAAATACTTGGCAATGGCTCGGTTACACGGAAAGTTTTACGATGATATGGCGTATGGCCGCGTTCAAGCACCATTTTACGGTGATTAATGGTTGGATAACCCTTGTTTGAATGCCAATCATATTCCGGGTGCTCTAAAGCAATTTGCTTCATGTAATCGTCGCGGTAGGTTTTGGCAAGGACAGATGCTGCCGCTATGCTGAAATATTTGGCATCGCCTTCTACTATGCACTTATGAGGGGTTTCGCCGTATTTGTTGAAACGGTTACCATCAATGATCAAAAATTGCGGGATGCACAGCAGTTTATCAATAGCACGGTGCATAGCCAGGAAAGATGCATTAAGAATATTGATCTCGTCAATTTCGATATTATCGCACCAGGCCACGGCGTGGGCAATTGCTTTTTCTTCTATCTCTATACGGAGCTTGTACCTCACCTCCTCGGTAAGCTGTTTAGAATCGTTCAGTAAATGATGGTCAAAATCATGGGGAAGGATCACAGCGGCGGCAAAAACAGGCCCGGCAAGGCAGCCACGTCCGGCTTCGTCACATCCTGCTTCAATATATTCGTGCTGGTATCTTGCTAATAACATCTATTTCCCTGATCGTTTACAAATATCCTAAAATAAGCTCGCTGTAAACAATAACTGTTGAAAAATAAACTCCCGGCGGCTAATCAGGTCAAACTAACAACTATAACGAATGTTAAAGGGATAATGAAAAAGCTGGCACTCATGGTTTTTATTTTTTGCGGATTTAATTGCTTTGCCCAAAAGCATACCCCATTACCGCACGGAATGGTTTTTGGCGATAACCCTCAAAATATTGCACCTGTACCCGCAACAAAAATAGAGGCATTTATGGGTAAAAAGATCAGGCAGACTACTGCTATAACAGGTACCATCATCAGGGTTATTAAAGAAAAGGGCGGCTGGTTTGAAATGGATGCAGGCCACGGAAAGGTTATAGCCGCTCATTTTAAAAATTATAACATCACATTACCAAAAGCGATTACAGGCCGTGGGGTAATAATTGAAGGCGTGGCCCAGCGGGTATTAATTGCCGATGATATGCAGCATTTTGCCGGGGATACAGTTGTTGGGGCTAAACAGCATCAGGAAAAAGTTAACCCCAAGGCACGCATAACTTTTGAGGTAAGGGGTTTAATGGTAGATAGGTAGGTTTATAAATAGGCGCGCCTACTCACAGTACTTACAACCCAAACAAATTGTATTATTACAAATCGTATCTTTAAAAATAAACCTGTAATAATTCATAATGAGATCAATATTTACCGTTGCAGCCTTATTGCTATGCTTTTTTGTCTCTAAAACCGCATTATCGCAAAGCATAAATCCCGATATATTAAACAAACAATGGAAAGCTACCTGGATAAGCATACCTAACGAACCCAATAAAGATTACGGCATTTATCATTTCCGTAAAAGCATTGACCTGCCCACAAAGCCGGCCAAATTTGTGATCCATGTATCGGCAGATAACCGCTACAAACTATACGTGAACGATAAACTGGTTAGTACGGGCCCGGCCCGTGGCGATACCTATTACTGGAATTTTGAAACCATAGATATTGCCACATACCTGCAGGCTGGTAAAAATACGGTAGCAGCGCTTGTTTGGAACGAAGGAGATTACCGCCCCGAAGCACAGATCTCTGAGCGTACCGCTTTCATTTTGCAGGGCGATACCGAAAAAGAGGAAGTATTAAACACAAACGATACCTGGAAAAGCATCCGCAATAAAGCATACCACCCGCTTACAGGGGTGGGTTACTCTACTTACTATGTGGCGGGCCCGGGCGAAATGCTGGATATGCACGAAACTATAAAAGACTGGACAACCAACAGCTTTAATGACACCCTATGGTTACAGGCTCAAAAAATTGACAGGGGCAACCCCAAAGGCATAACCAATGCTTTTGGGTGGATGCTGGTACCGTCATCATTGCCGCAAATGGAATTGAAAGTGCAACGGCTTGCATCTTTACGCAAGGCAAAGGGATTTAACGCCCCATCGGGTTTCCCGGCTACAAAAACCGCGGTTACCATCCCGGCAAATACTACGGCATCAATGCTGCTGGACCAATCGTTTTTAACTAACGCTTATTTAACGATGAATATGAGTGGCGGCGATAAAGCAGGTATCTCGCTTACTTATTGTGAATCGCCAATGGTAAACGTGGGCAACACCTATCAAATAGTTAAACCAAACCGTAACGATATAGATGGGTATAAATTTGTAGGCCGCAAGGATAGCATTACTGCCGATGGCTCCAATAACCAAAGCTTTACCACGCTGGCCTTCCGTACGTTCAGGTACATATTGGTAAACATCACTACTAAAGATCAGCCGCTAACCATTGACGATATCTACGGCACTTTTACGGGCTATCCGTTTAAAATGAACGCCAAACTGGAAATCGGCAACCCCGAAAATCAACAGATAATGGATATTGGCTGGCGAACCGCCCGCTTATGCGCGGTAGAAACCTACTTTGATTGCCCTTACTATGAGCAACTGCAATACGTTGGTGACGGCCGCATCCAGGCTATGGTTTCCTACTATAATGCCGGCGATGACCGCCTTGCCCGTAACGCTATTAACCTGATAGATCACTCGCGCATTGCAGAGGGCCTTACGTTAAGCAGGCATCCATCTTATAGTCCGCAGATCATCTCTACCTTCTCACTTTGGTACATCAGCATGCTGCACGATTACTGGATGTATCGTAACGATGCCGGATTTGTAAAAAGCAAACTGGATGGCGCCCGGCAGGTATTGTCGTTCTTTTCCAAATACCAGCAGGCAGATGGTTCACTCAAAAACCTGCCTTATTGGAAATTTGTGGACTGGATAAATAAAAACTCAACCGACCAAAAAGGCTGGGATTTTGGTCAGCCCCCAAAAGATGGCAATGGCAACTCGGCCATATTGGATCTGCAACTGCTTTTAACCTATCAGCAAGCTGCCGAAATGGAGGCTAAACTGGGCCTGCCTGTTTATGCGCAGCAATACCTTGCTAAGGCAGCACAGCTAAAACAAACCATTCAAAATAAATACTGGGTTGTCGGTAAAGGGGTTTATGCCGATACAAAAGATAAAGACACCTACTCGCAGCATGCAAATTCGCTGGCTATTTTAAGCGGAATGACGACCGGATCGACTACCCTCTCGCTTGCAAAAAAACTGGAAGCCGATACCAGCCTGGTTCAATGCACCATCTACTTTAAATATTACCTGCACCTGGCCATGGTAAAAGGTGGTTTAGGTAACCACTATATGAACTGGCTGGATGTGTGGCGCAACAATATCAAAATGGGCTTAACCACCTGGGCCGAAATATCTGATCTGGAACATAACCGTTCCGATTGCCATGCATGGGGTGCCAGTCCGAATATTGAGTTTTTCCGCACAGTGTTGGGGATAGATAGCTATGCGCCGGGCTTTAGTAAAGTAAAGATAGAACCGCATTTGGGTAAAATGGAAAATGCCTCGGGCGAGATACCGCACCCCAATGGTACAGTTGCTGTTAACTACATTAAAAATGGTGCTAAATGGAATATCAGCATTAGCCTGCCTATAAAAACGGATGGTGTGTTTTTATGGAAGGGAAAAAGCTATAATTTAAAAGGCGGTAAAAATACTTTTACCATATAATTATTTAAGACGCGAAGTATCGCGTCTCTACGAAAGCCAATGTAGAGACGGGATACTTCCCGTCTCCTTTAGGACAGGTAAATCCCCCCCTATCCTTCCGTTTCTTAAATGTCATAAAACCGTGCTTTCCCCTCTCCAAAAAACCTTTTCCAAAGCAAACTGGTTACCTTTCCAGTAAACAGCAGCATAAAATAACATCGACATTACACTTATGTTATTCAGATACTGTTAATTTGGTTAATTTTAATATTATAGCCAAATAATATCTATTTATTATTTAAAATGTGATATTTACGGCGGAATACCTGAATAAGCATTTAACATATATCACCGGTTACATGAAAACTACCCCTTCCAACTTAAAAATCCTTTCAATTGATATCGGTGGCTCCAGCATAAAAGCTACAATACTGAACAGTAAGGGCGACCTTACTATGGATTACAAAAAAGTAGTTACCCCCAATCCGGCTACTCCGGATAATGTGATCAAGGCTATCAACACCTTGGTAAAAGGTTTCCCTGCTTTCGATAAAATATCTGTAGGCTTCCCGGGATATGTACGAAACAGCATAGTGAAGACAGCGCCAAACCTGGGTAACGATTTCTGGAAAGATGTTGATTTCAGGAAGCTGCTGCAAGCAGATCTGGGTAAAGATGCACAGGTAGTAAACGATGCCGATATGCAGGGCCTTGGCGTGGTAAGCGGTAAAGGGCTTGAAATGGTAATTACCCTGGGTACAGGCTTTGGCACCGCCCTGTTAATGGATGGGCACCTGCTTCCCCACCTGGAGGTATCACACCACCCTGTATCAAAGGGCCGCGATTATGACGAGTATATTGGCGATAAAGCGCTTGACGAAATAGGCGAGAAACGCTGGAACCGACGGATGGAAAAAGTTTTCAAAATATTGAAAACAGTATTCAATTACGACTATTTATATATAGGTGGTGGAAACTCTGACCTGCTTAGCTTTAAGCTGGACAAAAACATGAAAATAGTAACCAATGCCGATGGCATTAAAGGCGGGGCAAAATTGTGGCAGGAGGATAAACATCCGGTTACACACACCGCTATGGCAACCCCAACCAAATAATAATCTCTTTTTATAAAAACAATGGAAAAACAGAACGACGAACTTGAGCAATTAGCAATAAATACCGTAAGGATACTTTCGGCAGATGCAGTACAAAAGGCAAATTCGGGCCACCCCGGCACGGCAATGGCTTTAGCCCCAATGGGCCACGTACTTTGGACCAAGTTTTTAAATTATAACCCTAAAAATCCTGATTTTGCAAACCGCGATAGATTTATCTTGTCTGCCGGCCATGCTTGTATCTTACAATATAATTTCTTGTACTTAACCGGATATGATCTTTCTTTAGATGATATCAAACAGTTTCGCCAGTTACACAGCAAAACTGCCGGCCACCCCGAGTATGGTTTGGCACCAGGTGTTGACGTTACCACCGGCCCGTTAGGCCAGGGTTTTGCAAACGGTGTTGGTTTTGCCATTGCCCAAAAACATTTAGCCGCGCGTTATAACAAACCAGGTTTCGATCTTTTCAACTACAACATTTACTCTATAGTAAGTGATGGCGATATGATGGAAGGTGTAACCTCTGAGGCGGCTTCATTAGCCGGTCATTTACAATTAGGCAACTTAATTTACCTGTACGATGATAACCACATCTCAATTGAAGGCAGCACTGATATTGCTTTTAACGAAGATGTAAGCGCACGTTTCCGCTCATACGGCTGGCATGTGCAGGACCTGCCAGATGTTAATGACACCCATGCTTTAGAACTGGCTATCATCAACGCTAAATCCGAAACTCAAAAACCATCATTGATCCGTGTTCGTTCGCTGATAGCTTATGGTAGCCCAAATAAATCTGGTACTGCAGGCTCACACGGTTCGCCGCTTGGCCCGGATGAGATAAAACTGGTAAAAGAGTTTTTTGGATTTGATCCGGAGGAATCATTCGAAGTACCGACCGAAGTATTAAAATTTTACAACGAAAAAGGTGCAAGGGGCATCAAAAGAGAAGAAAAATGGAACGAGCTTTTTGCTAAATACAAAGAGAAATTCCCTGAATTAGCTGCCGAATACGAAGCTGCATTTGCAGGCGAATTGCCAAAAGGCTGGTTAGATAAATTGCCAACCTTTAAAGCATCCGACCCTAAAATGGCAACCCGCCAGGCATCTGGTAAAGTGTTGAACGCTGTTGCTGCAAGCCTGCCAAACCTTATTGGTGGCGCTGCGGATCTGGCACCATCAACAGAAACCAACCTTAAAGATTTTGATTCATTTACTTCTGAGAACAGGGCCGGTCGCAACTTCCACTTCGGGATTCGTGAGCATGCTATGGGCTCGGCTTTAAATGGTATGGCTTTAACAAAAGGCTTGCTTCCATTTGGTGCAACCTTCCTGATGTTTTCTGAATATATGCGCCCGCCCATCCGTTTGGCAGCCATTATGAAGATAAGCCCGATATTTGTTTACACACACGATAGTATTGGCCTTGGTGAAGATGGTACCACCCACCAGCCGGTAGAGCAATTAGCTTCTCTGCGTTCTATCCCTAATTTAACGGTTATACGCCCTGCTGATGCAAACGAAACTGCATTTGCATGGAAGGTAGCTATCGAGAAAAAAGGTGGGCCAACTGTATTGGTGTTCACCCGCCAGGGATTACCTATTCTTGATCAGGGTAAATACGGTAAAGCCGATGGCCTTGAAAAAGGCGCTTACATCTTATCAGAAGCCAGCAAAAATGTTGACCTGATATTAATGGCTACCGGTTCGGAAGTTGCCCTGATCATGCAGGCACAAGAAAAACTGGAAGCAGAAGGTATATCAACCCGTGTGGTAAGTATGCCATCGTGGGAGCTGTTTGAAAAACAGGATGCCGCTTACAAAGAAAAGGTATTCCCTAAAGCAAGCCGCAAACGTTTAGCTGTAGAAATGGCATCGCCAATGGGATGGCATAAATACACTACCGACGAAGGCGATATGCTGGGCATGACCACCTTTGGTGAATCGGCCCCGGCAGAAGATCTGTACAAATTCTTCGGCTTTACAGTTGATAACGTAGTAAAAAGAGCGAAAGCTTTATTATAATAGAAGCAAGATGCCAGGAATCAAGAGACAAGACAAAAATCTTTCTTGATTCCTGCCTCTAAAGTTCTTGATTCTCTTACCAATGGATAACAATTTAATAAACACGCTTGAGTGGTCATCACAGATCATTAATCCGGCAGGCAAGCAAAAAGTAGCGCAGCAAATTGCCGAAAAGGTAAAGGATGGCGATGTGCTTGGTGTTGGTTCGGGCTCTACGGTTTATATGGCGTTGCTGGCTATTGCAGAAAGGATAAAAGCCGAAAAACTAAATATACTGGCTATCCCTACATCTTTAGAGATAACTATGTTTTGCAGTAAACTGGGCATACCCTTAACCACCTTGTTTGAGCACACGCCCGATTGGCTGTTTGATGGCGCCGATGAGGTTGACCCAAACAATGGTTTAATAAAGGGCCGTGGTGGCGCCATGTTTAAAGAAAAACTATTGATAAGCAGCAGTCCGCTTAATTATATTATTGTTGACAGCTCGAAACGGGTGGATAAACTGGGGACTAACTTCCCGATCCCTATCGAAGTTTTCCCGCAGGCATTGCTGCATGTAGAGGCAGAATTAAAAAAACTTGGTGCAAACAGCATAGTTTTAAGGCCGGCCAAAGGCAAGGACGGCCCCATAATTACCGAGAACAACAACCTGATATTAGACTGCCGTTTTGATGAAGTGAAAAACACCCTGGAAAGGGATATAAAAACCATAACCGGGGTGATAGAAAGCGGCCTTTTTATTGGTTACGACCTGAAAATTTTAACAGCAGAGAACGACTAATAATTTGTGACTTAAACCTAACGTAATTAGGAGATTAGGATTACACTATCGGGTGTATTAAACCTGAGATTTGTGCAACAAAAATTAATAAATAACAAGAATTAAAAACCACAATACATACATTTATCATGGCAAATAACGTAAAACAAATACATGATTTCGGCCAGAGCATCTGGCTTGACTTTATTGACCGCGAGATCATCGCATCAGGTAAATTAAAAAAACTGATTGACGAAGATGGCGTAAGAGGCGTAACCTCAAACCCCGCGATATTTGAAAAAGCCATAACCAGCAGTTCTGATTATGATGCAGATATAAAAACGCTTGGCGCAACCGCCAAAACCACCGAAGAGCTTTTCTTTGGTTTAGCTATCAAAGATATACAGGCTGCGGCCGACCTTTTTAGCGGCGTATACAACGAAGAAGTTAAAGGTGCCGATGGCTACGTAAGCCTTGAGGTCTCTCCGTTTTTAGCTTTAGATGCCGAAGGCACGGCCAAACAAGCCGAACTACTTTGGAAACAAGTTGCCCGCGAAAACGTGATGATCAAAATTCCGGGTACTAAACCGGGTTTACAAGCCATTCGCGAATCTATCGGTAAAGGCATCAACATCAACGTTACTTTACTTTTTAGTTTAGACCGTTACGAAGAAGTTACCGAAGCCTACATCTCTGGTTTAGAAGATCATTTAGCTGCAGGCCATAATATCGAACATATATCATCAGTAGCAAGTTTCTTTTTAAGCCGGATTGATGTTATTATTGACCCGCTTTTAGAAGAAAAAGGCCAAAAAGATCTTGTTGGTCAGGTTGCTATCGCGTCAGCTAAAAAAGCTTACGAAATTTATAAAAGAGTATTCAGCACCGACCGTTGGAAAGCATTAGCTGCCAAAGGTGCTAAACCACAGCGTTTGTTATGGGCAAGTACAGGTAGTAAAAACCCTGCGTTTAAAGATACCAAATACGTTGAGGCCCTTATTGGCCCGGATACTGTTGATACCGTTCCATTAGAAACTATTGATGCTTTCCGCGATCATGGTATTGCAGCAAACACTTTAGAAACCGGTTTAGAAGAAGCAACGGCTACTTTAGCTAAGCTTGAAGAATTGGGTATCGACCTTGATAAAATTACCCAGCAACTGGAAGACGAGGGTATTGATAAATTTAACAAGCCTTTCGAAAAATTGCTGAAAGCTATCGAAGATCAAAAAATAGAGGCATAAGCAAAGCCGATGAAAAACGCAGATCTGAAAATCCTTTTCTTTGACGTTGGCGGCATTTTGCTTACCAACGGATGGGGCCACGAATCCCGCCATGAAGCGGCCAAAAAGTTTGGCCTGGATTACGACGAGGTGAACGCCCTGCACAATTTCATATTTAACGTATACGAGATAGGCAGTATCACCCTTGACGAATACCTGGATACTGTAATTTTTAACCATCCGCGCGATTTTGTTCGCGAAGATTTTAAAGAGTTTATCTACGCACAGTCGGTTGAACTGCCGGATATGCTTAAATGGTTAAAGGAATGGAAAAAGAACTGCGGTTTCCGCATCATATCCGTTAACAACGAGGGGAAAGAACTGAACGATTACCGGGTGCAGAAATTTAAGCTGCACGAGTGTTTCGACGCCTTTATATCATCGTGTGAGGTAAAAATGCGCAAGCCCGACCCGGGTATATGGCAGCTGGCTATGGGTATTGCCCAGGCTAAGCCAAGCCAGTGCGTGTATTTTGATGACAGGATAATGTTTGTACGCACAGCCGAAAAGCTGGGTATCCGCTCGTTCCTGCATACCGACTTTGAAACCACAAAGAAAATATTAAACGACCTTAAGAAAGAAAATCTCAATTAACATGAGCAATACAACAGATAAATATGCTTTCGGCATGATAGGCTTAGGCGTTATGGGCCGCAGCCTACTATTAAACATGGCCGACCATGGTTACGCAGTAGCAGGGCATGATAAGGATGCCGCTAAAGTAGCATCGTTAAATGAAGAAGGCGGCCAATTAGCCGTTAAGGGCTTTGGCGATGTAAAGGAATTTATACAGAGCCTTACCACGCCACGTGCTATTATGATGCTGGTACCTGCGGGTAAAATTGTAGACGCGGTTATTGAGGAGCTTACCCCCTTACTGGAAAAAGGCGATATTTTAATTGATGGCGGTAACTCGCACTTTACAGATACCAACCGCCGTGTAGAGGAGCTGGAGGCTAAAGGCCTGCATTTCTTCGGTATGGGTGTATCTGGTGGCGAAGAAGGTGCACGCCGCGGCCCAAGCATGATGCCGGGTGGAGATAAAGATGCCTATAACGTAATGAAGCCCATATTTGAGGCCATTGCAGCGAAGGTAGACGGCGCGCCTTGCGTAACCTATATTGGCCCTGGTGCATCTGGCCACTTTGTGAAGATGGTGCATAACGGTATCGAGTATGGTATAATGCAATTATTAGCAGAAACCTACGAGATAATGAAGAAAGGCTTAAAGCTGGATAACGATGCTATTGGTAAAATATTTACCGACTGGAACAACGGCCGCCTGCAATCATTCCTGTTGGATATCACCAAAGATATATTCAAGTTTAAGGCGCCGGGAACAGACCACCTGCTTTTAGATGACATTAAAGATGAAGCACGTGCAAAAGGTACCGGTAAATGGACCTCGCAAAGCGCTATGGACCTGCAGGCACCTATCCCAACGGTAGATACCGCGGTTGCCATGCGCGATCTTTCTAAATACAAAGCTTTACGTACAAAAGCTGCCGCTATATACAGCACTAATGACAACCAAACTATTGAAGGTAATATAGATGAGCTGCTTACCGCTTTAGAGCAGGCGTTCTATTTCACCATGATCATTAGCTATGCACAAGGCATGCACATGTTGTCTAAAGCTTCAGAAGAATATAAATACGAACTGAAACTTGACGAGATCGCCAAGATCTGGAGGGGAGGATGTATCATCCGTTCTAAATTCCTGGAAAATATTTATGGGGCTTACGGTAAAGACAAAGGCTTGGAACATTTACTGTTAGACAGCGATGTTGCCGCTTTGGTTAAAGGAACGCTTCCAGGTATCCGTAAAATAGTTTCATCGGCAGTTAATGCGGGTATCGCGGCACCAGCTTATGCAGCGTCGTTAGAGTATTTTGATGCTTTCCGCAGCGAACGCATGCCATCAAACTTAACACAGGCGCAACGCGACTACTTTGGCGCGCACACCTACGAATTGATTGGCAAAGAAGGGACGTTCCACACACAGTGGGCGCCACAAGACTAAATCCGATACACATCATAAATTATTATCATGAGTAGTAGCAGCACAACATCAGAACCAACCATATTCATCATATTTGGCGGTACCGGGGATCTAAA
>NZ_JAQBOI010000182.1 GCF_028288105.1 Mucilaginibacter sp.
TTGTCGCGTTTACGCCCTTCTTAATCAACTTATTGGCTGCATTTTTGTACCTGTATACATCAACCAACTAACGGAAGGACAATTATGGCTTCAGAAAATGATTTATCTGCCAATCAGCAGGAAATAAAGAATTTATTAGATGCTAAGATTAAGGCGATATATGACCGGGATATAGAAGGGTTGTTATCAAACTATCCGACAGATGTTGTGACGTTTGATTTGATGAGCCCATTGCAAAATAACACCCGCGATGCCATTAAAAATCGGTTGAAAAGTTGGTTTGCCGGTTATGAAAGTCCAATTAGCCAGGAAGTAACCAATCTGGAAATAGCGGTTAGCGGCGATATTGCCTACAGCCATTGCCTTACCCGCACTTACGGCACTAATGCCAGGGGAGAAGATATGGATATGTGGTACCGCACAACCGATGGTTATCGTAACATCGGCGGTAAATGGTTCATCACCCATGAACATAATTCGGAGCCGATAAACATGGAAACCGGCATGGCCATGTTTGATCTTAAACCAGAATAATCAATATTAAATCAAATATCATGTTAAAAGATTCAAAAGCATTCAGCAGCTTTTCTGTTGACGATATAGAGAAAGCAGAAAAGTTTTACAAAGACAGTCTTGGGTTAGATGCAACTAAAGAGCACGAAACAATTGACATGCTTAGGTTGCGATTGGTGGGCGGCGGTACCGTGCTCATCTATCCCAAACAAAACCACGAACCGGCAACCTACACTGTTCTTAATTTCCCGGTGAAAGATATAGAAACCACTGTAAGCGAACTGAAAGCCAAAGGGGTAAAGTTTGAAAGCTACGACAGTGAGTACTTGAAGACCGATGAAGACAACATTTCCCGGGGTGATGGGCCTACAATTGCTTGGTTTAAAGACCCTGCCGGTAATTTTTTATCTGTGATAGAAGTAGGTCCGTAACAGGGGGTTAATTACTAATTAATTTCTTTTCAAACCATAATTGGGGCCGGCTGTTTATTACTTATCTAAAACATTAATATTATGGATAGTACAAAAAATGTTGGCAGCCCCGATAGGGATAGGGTAAACGTAAACGAGGATTACGAACTGCAATACTGGAGTGAAAAGTTTGGGGTAAGCAGAGATAGGTTAAAAGAAGCCGTTGAAGCTGTAGGCACATCTGTTAAAGCAGTGCAGGAATACCTGAATAAATAAAGCAGCCAAACTATGAGCCTCGAAAAATACGTCGAAAAGCGGGATTTTACTAAAACCGCCGAACCCAAAGCCGGAAGAAGCAAGGATAAGGATAAGCTGATGTTTGTGATTCAAAAGCACGATGCATCGCGCCTGCACTATGATTTTAGACTGGAAATGGATGGCGTATTAAAAAGCTGGGCTGTACCTAAGGGCCCATCAACCGACCCCAAAACAAAACGCCTGGCTATGATGGTAGAAGACCACCCGTTCGACTACCGCAATTTTGAAGGCATTATACCCCGAGGCGAATATGGGGGCGGTACCGTTATTGTATGGGACGAGGGAACCTACGAACCTATTGAAGAAATAAAAGGTAAAAAAGCCCAGGAAAAGCACCTGTTAAAACAGCTCAAAGAGGGGTCACTAAAAATAAAGCTTCACGGCGAAAAGCTGGAAGGCGAATATGCCCTGGTGAAAACGCATGGCATGGGCGAGAATGGCTGGCTGCTTATTAAACACAAGGACGATTTTGCATCCGTAAAGGATATCACTAAAAAGGATAAGTCTGTCCTCTCCGGTAAAACCATTGAAACAATGGAAAAAACCAGCGAAAAGGTTTGGAAAGACGGCGAAGAGCAGGATGTTGAAGAAGAAAATTCAAAGAAGAAATCCTCAAAAAAAAAACTCCCTGAACCAACCGAAGAAATAGCGGATATGGCCGAGGAGCCATCAGAAGAAAAGCTGGATACCGCTGCTATTCTAAAAAAAGCACCGAAAGGCAAAATTCCCACAGGCATAAAACCCATGTTGGCCACGCTGGTGAACGAACCATTTGATGACCCCGACTGGATCTACGAAGTAAAATGGGATGGTTACCGCACGTTGGGTTTCGTTAATAAAGGCGAGGTGCAGCTGCTATCGCGCAATAACAAAGATTTTAACGAGAAATATTACCCGCTAAAAAAACTGCTGGAAAGCTGGAAGCTGAACGTGGTTATTGATGGCGAAATATTGGTGCTCAACGATAAGGGTGTATCCAACTTTGGCGCCCTTCAAAACTGGCGCAGCGAAGCCGATGGCGAACTGGTGCTTTACATTTTCGATATACTTTGGTACGAAGGGAAGAACCTGATGGGCCTGCCACTAATTGAGCGCCAGGCTATCGTGAAAGAGGTTATCCCAACCGATGACGACCGCGTGCGCCTGAGCCAGGTTTTTAAAGCCAACGGTACCGAATTTTTTGAGGCGGCGGGCAAGATTGGGCTGGAAGGCATCATGGCCAAAAAAGCAAGCAGCACCTATTTGTCTGATAACCGCTCTAAAGATTGGCTCAAGATCAAGATAAACAAAAGGCAGGAAGTGGTGATCGGAGGCTTCACCAAAAATGAGGGGACGGCCAAGCAATTCAGCTCACTTTTGCTGGGCGTTTATGAGGGTGAAAAACTCCAATATGTCGGCAAGGTGGGCACTGGTTTTTCTGATAAACTTCAGAAGGAAATGATGGCGAAATTTGACGTTTTAAGGACGGAAAAAAGCCCGTTTGGGTACGAGCCGGACGTGAATAAGCCGTCAAGATTCCGCCCAAATCCACCTAAGGCAAAAGCTACCTGGCTAAAACCCGAGCTGGTTTGTGAAGTAAGTTTTGCCGAAGTAACCAGCGATGGCGTTTTTCGCCACCCGTCGTTTGAAGGGATGCGGGTAGATAAAAAAGCAAAAGATGTGGTGCGTGAAATAGAAGCGGATACAGCTGAAATAGTTGAGGAAGAACATCATACCGAAGAAAAAATGGAGACGCGCAAATTGGTAAGTGCGCCCAAAGAATCTACCAAACGCACGTTGCTAAACCCCAAAGAAGAAACCCAGGTAAAAAAGATCTGCGGCCACGACTTGAAGTTTACCCACCTCAGCAAAGTTTACTGGCCCGAAGATGGTATTACCAAGCGTGATATGTTCAATTATTACTACCAAATAGCAGAATATATTCTGCCCTATCTTAAAGACAGGCCACAATCGCTTAATCGTTTCCCTAACGGGATCCATGGGCCAAGTTTTTATCAGAAGGATGTACGCGGCAAATCTCCGGATTGGGTAAGGACATTCCCCTACACCACCAGCGAGGGCGAGGATAAAGATTATTTAGTGGGGCATGACGAGGCTACCCTGTTATGGATGGCATCATTGGGCTGTATTGAAATGAACCCATGGTTTAGCCGGATTCAATCGCCGGATAACCCGGACTACTGCATTATTGACCTTGATCCGGATAAAAATACCTTTGACCAGGTGATAGAAGCCGCACTGGAAGTAAAGAAAGTTTTGGATGCTATTGATGTGCCCTCCTACTGTAAAACATCGGGCTCTACAGGTATGCACATTTATATTCCGTTGGGTGCCAAATATGATTATGATCAGTCGCAAATGTTTGCCCGGCTCATCGTAGATATTGTACACCAGCAAATTCCCGATTATACAACCCTTGAACGGATGGTTAAAAATCGCAATGGTAAAATGTACCTTGATTTTCTCCAAAACCGTCCCGGGGCAACCATTGCCGGCCCATACTCTTTACGGCCAAAACCCGGTGCAACTGTTTCTATGCCCCTGCATTGGGACGAGGTAAAACCAGGCTTAACCATGAAGCACTTTACTATTCATAACTCTGTTGCCCGCCTAAAAAAAGAGGGCGATTTGTTTGAAGGCGTTTTAGGGAAATGGATTGACCTGGAAAAAACAATAAAGAAAGCGAAGAGCATTTTTGAGTAGTGCTTCGAATAAGTAGCGTTAGGGATTAAAGCGGATACCGGCCTTGCGGCTAAGGCCTGTGCAGTATGAGCGGTAAGCCCAGGCCGCAGGCAACGCCATAGTTGTTGCAAAGTTATGATTTCCAGCTTGATACGGCCATAAAAACTCGTTTGTTTCAAATTTCGTATCTTTGCCGCCATGGAGATCCTTGATCCGGCCTTACAGGCTTACCTTGATAACCATTGTGACCCGGAACCAGAGGGGTTACAAAAGATAAACCGGGATACATACCTGAAGGTGCTGAAACCGCATATGCTTTCGGGACATTACCAGGGCCGGGTACTGAGCATGCTCAGTAAAATGATACAACCAAAGCTTATTTTAGAGATGGGTACGTTTACCGGTTATTCGGCTATTTGCCTGGCCGAGGGGCTTGTTGAAGGCGGTGTTTTACACACCATTGAGGTTAACCGCGAATTTGAGGAAATGATAAATGCACATTTTAAACTAACAAATGTGGATAAAAAAATCAAGCTTCATTTTGGTGCCGCAGAGGCTGTAATAGCTGATTTAAAGGAAACTAACTTTGATCTGGTGTTTATTGATGCGGATAAACGAAATAATTTTAAGTACTTTCAGTTAGTAATTGATAAAGTGAGGCCAGGAGGCTTAATAATAATTGATAATGTTTTGTGGAAAGGAAAGGTGTTTGGCGCCGAAAAAGATGCTGATACCGAGAATATTCGCAAACTAAATGAACTAATAGCTGTTAACACACAGGTTGAAAAACTAATTCTACCTGTACGCGATGGCATATTGATCATCAGAAAAAAATAATTATGAAGAAACTCTTAACTATTACACTACTTTCAGTTTCAGCATTAATTGCAACCACAACAGCCGTATCGGCACAGAACGCAGCACAATCATACATTGAGAAGTTCAAAGATAATGCCATTCGCATTATGCATGAAACCGGTGTGCCCGCAAGTATAATTTTAGGTGTTGCCATGCATGAATCTGCCAGCGGCAAAAGCGCCATAGCCCAAAACCTTAATAACCAGTTTGGAGTAAAAGGCGGAGGCACTGTAGTTTATTACAAACACAACAAAAAAGTTAGGTCGGCTTACAAACGTTATGATAGCGTTTTAGATTCTTTTAAAGACTTTGCCCGCATCATGACAGAGCGTAAGCAATTTAGCCACCTGGCTGATAAATTTACCCAGTACGATTATAAAGCCTGGGCAAAAGGCATACAACGCGGCGGCTATGCAAGCAGCAAAAAATGGTCGGCACAGGTTTTAGGCATCATCAACAAATATGACCTTAACGAACTTGATGACGACGCGGCCCCTGATTCCATTAAACAGGAAATGGCAAATAACGAGTAATAATTATATTTTTAACCTTAAGTTTGGCTAAAATAAGCTAACTACATGCGTAGGATATATACATTATTAATTGCTACTCTATTATTTACGTCATGCTCGGCGCATAAGGGCACCATTAGCAGAAGCAAGGCGTCAAAAAACAACAAAGCCATTCATAAGCGGAATAAGGCATCCATTGCACAGCATAAGGATCTTAGCTCGTTGGAATACATTGACCGTTTTAAAGACATTGCCATACAAGAAATGAACAGTTATGGCATACCGGCAAGTATTACCCTGGCACAGGGCTTGTTTGAATCGGGCAGTGGCAACAGCGAACTGGCTAAAGTGGCCAATAACCATTTTGGTATAAAATGCGGCAGTACCTGGCAAGGCGAAAGCTATTATAAAAACGATGATAATGTTAACGATTGCTTTAGGGTGTACAGCAATCCCGAAGAATCTTTCCGCGACCATTCTGAGTTTTTAAAGAAGAAGAATTACGCCCGGCTTTTTGAGCTGGATAAGAATGATTTTAATGGCTGGGCTTACGGCTTAAAAGCTTGCGGTTATGCGACCAACCCCAAATACCCACAGTTACTGTTGAATATCATTAATAAATACCAGCTTGACCAGTATGACCGCCCCGAAGGTGACCTGGCTAAAATAAAACGCGAAGACCGTGTGCTGACAGAAATAAACGATACAATTGGCCAGCCACAGCAAGATTCCATTAGCAAAACCCCTCCCGACGATAAAATTTATACCATACAACAGGGCGACACACTATACAATATTTCTAAACGTTTTGGTATCACTGTTGATGAATTAAAAGCGCTCAACAAAATGACCGATAGTAATCTTAGGATTGGTCAGAAGCTTGTTGTAGTGAAATAGCGTGTTAAAGATTGTTAAAGTATAGTTTATCCCTTCCCAAACGTTTAGCTTTAAACTTTATAATGAAGTTTTGGCTTACCCTTTTTCTTAGCATAATATGTGCTTCCGCTTTTTCGCAGCAAAAAGAGGTTACGGGCATTGTGTTTGATAAAGACACCAAGGCACGTGTTGCCAAGGTGAATGTGCTGAATGTTACATCGGGCAAATCGGTTTATAATACATTTCAGGGAGAGTTTAATATTGCCGCCCAGCCCGGCGATGTGTTGGTTTTTAGCAAAACCGATCATTATAGCGATACCATTAAGGTAAAAAACTATGTGGCCCTGGCGGTTTATATGCGGCCTAAAGCCATACCATTACAAGAGGTAACCATTCGCGATAGTTTTTTGAACCCGCAAAGGCGATTGGCCAACACACAAAAAGAGTACAGCAAAATCTACGGCTCATTAAATAACTCCAACCTATTAAGCGCAGGCCCGTCGGGCGTGGGGTTTAGTATAGATGCCTTATACAATGCCTTTAGCAAAAGCGGCCGCAATGCAGAAAAGTTGCGCGGCATAATTGACGCTGAATACCGCCAAAATATTATCGACTATCGCTTTAATAAAGCTTTTGTACAGGGCATAACCCACCTGGAAGAGCCAAAACTTACAGATTTTATGCAGAAGTACCGCCCCGGTTACTACCTGGTTACCACCGCCGGCGATTATGAGTTTATCAACTATATCCGCAATAATTTAAAACGCTATCTGCGCCACCCAAGGGCATATGAACTTGCCCCGCTACCACAGGTTAAATGGGATACCGATACAAAATAATAGTTGCCCCCTTTTTAAAAGTAAGCGGTATGGCATTGTTCCCCTTCATACTGGTGAACAATAAAGGCTTATTAACCGATGCTATACTACTTAACCACGAACGCATTCACTTAAAGCAGCAAGCCGAGCTGTTAGTTATCCCCTTCTACGTATTGTATCTAATAAATTACTTAATTAATATTGCTAAATATAGAAACCATGATAAGGCTTATTTAAACATTGTTTTTGAACGGGAAGCCTATGCAAAAGATACCGACCCCGGCTATCTAAATTGCCGAAAAATGTATAGCTGGCTCAGGTATTTTTAATTAAAACAATGAAATAACAGATTTTTGCTTTTTATTTGTGGATATGTTGAAAACAGGTATCAGGCTTCTTTTCCTACTGATGATCACAATTACACTGTCTGCGAATGCGCAAACAGCCGACACCGTGAAGAAAGACACGGTTAAAATAGATAGTAACCTCCTCAATAAATATCGGATTCAAAGCAAAAGGAATGCTATACCGGTACCACCAACCCCCATACAGATACAGCAGGAGCTAATACCGGTAACCATGCTGGATTATAAGATAAGTTACTGGCGCAAGTTTGTAGCCTTCGGGCTAAACTTTAACCAGGCGGCTTTTAGTAACAACTACTCTTCCGGTGGCGTTTCTTCAATTGCCATTGGGTCTACCTTTGTGTACCGGGTCGAGTATAATAAGGCCCCGTTCAGCTACGTTTCAGAACTTAACTTGCAATACGGGAAATCTAAAAACAAAGGGCAATCGTCACGCAAAACAAACGACCGCATTTTTTGGGATAACAAGATAGCCACCCAAATGTCAAAGCATTGGTTCTTCTTCGGGTCCTTAACGTTCGAGTCGCAGTTTGACAAGGGGTACCAGTACGATGCTAACAACCAGGCACCACCATTGCTGATATCCAACTTTATGGCACCGGGGTACATTACAGAATCTATCGGTTTTGAGTTTAAACCCACCACATATTTCGATCTGCGTTTAGGTACTGGTACTGCCCGCCAAACATTTGTATTGGACGATTCTGTGCGCAGGGTGCAATCGTATGGTGTTGATACCGCGAATAACAAAACCGTGCGAAATGACATAGCGTTCCAGGTAGTTGGTATTTTTGATAAGGATATTGCCAAAAACATGCACCTGAATGCCCGTTACGAGATGTTTATACCCTACGGGCAGCCAATTAGCTATACCCGCCACCGTTTAGATGCTATACTTTCGGCAAAGGTTAACCGCCTTATAAACGTATCTATAAACGGCACTCTACTGTTTGATAAAAACACCGGGATAAAAGATGTACAAGGAACAGAAGGCCTGTCATTGGGGGTATTGTATAAATTCCCGTAAAGAATCGTAATCCAACTAACCCACGCAATGACGTGGAGACAAGGAAAAATAAAAAAGCCTCGATAGAAATATCGAGGCTTTTATTTTATACCGTTATGGTCTTTACATTTTTGGCATCCGGCGCATCATGTTGGCCATGGCTGCGGGGTTGCTCATTTGTTTCATCACCTTACGCATATCGTCAAACTGTTTCATTAAACGGTTTACTTCCTGCAGATCGGTGCCTGAGCCTTTGGCAATGCGATTACGACGGCTTGGGTTGATCAGGTCGGGGTTTTCTTTCTCTTTTGGTGTCATAGAGTTAATGATTGCTTCGATGCCCTTAAACGAGTCGTCACTCACCTCTACGTCCTTCATCATTTTACCAACACCCGGTATCATGCCCATCAGATCTTTCATGTTACCCATTTTTTTGATCTGCTGTATCTGACTGTAAAAATCGTTAAAGTCGAATTTGTTCTTGCGGATCTTGCGCTGTAGCTCAGCAGCTTCCTTTTCGTCAAACTGCTGTTGCGCACGCTCAACCAACGAAACCACGTCACCCATACCCAAAATACGCGATGCCATACGATCCGGGTGGAAAACGTCAAGCGCTTCCATTTTTTCTCCGGTACCTATGAATTTTATGGGCTTGTTAACAACCGATTTAATAGATAGCGCCGCACCACCACGGGTATCACCATCCAGTTTGGTTAAAACAACGCCGGTAAAGTCGAGACGATCGTTAAACACCTTAGCGGTGTTCACAGCATCCTGGCCGGTCATGGAGTCAACCACAAACAATATCTCGTGTGGGTTAACAGCAGCTTTAACCTGCTCAATCTCCACCATCATGGCTTCGTCAATAGCTAAACGACCGGCGGTATCTATAATAACCACGTTATGGCCATTTTGCTTAGCCAAAGCGATACCTTCACGGGCAATAGCAACCGGGTCTTTCGATTCCAGGTTGGCATAAACCGGTACGCCAATTTGCTCGCCTAATACCTGCAATTGGGTAATAGCCGCGGGGCGGTAAATATCATCGGCAACCAATAATGGTTTTTTGCCTTTTTGTGTTTTTAGATAGTTGGCCAGCTTGCCGGTAAAGGTTGTTTTACCCGCACCGTTCAAACCTGCTATCAAGATGATGGTTGGCGATGCCTTTAGTTCGAGCTCGGCAGTGGTACCACCCATAAGCTCGGTAAGCTCGTCGTTCATCAGCTTGGTTAAAAGCTGGCCCGGCGATATCGAGGTTAATACGTTTTCGCCCATTGCCTTTTGCCTTACATCATCTGTAAAGGTTTTGGCGGTTTTATAGTTAACGTCGGCATCCAGGAGCGCTTTGCGTATCTCCTTCATGGTTTCGGCCACGTTTATTTCAGTAATTGATCCCTGTCCCTTCAGTACTTTAAACGCCCTGTCGAGTTTATCCGATAAATTTTCAAACATTATTAATTCCTAATTTTTGAGGACACAAAGTTAAGGTTTTGAAGCATAACCAGTTCCTATTAAATAAAAATCAATTTATAAGCATAGTTTATGGCTTTTAACTAACATTTAACAAAATATCCTGTAACGTTTGCCCGACTTTGAGCATCTTATGAAAACTATTAACCACCCTAAATGAAGCTCTTTTTACTTGCTATATTGTTTTCTGCTATAACGTTAACTGCCTTTTCTCAAAAACCAAAAAAAACGTTAGTGGCTATCAAAACCGAAGCGCCGCCAAAAATGGATGGTGTTTTGGATGACGCCGTATGGCAAAATGTACCAATAGCTACTGATTTTGTTGAACTGCAGCCCAACGCCGGTAACCACGAAAAACAGGAGAACCGTACCACGGTGAAGATCATATATGATAATACGGCTATTTATGTAGGCGCGCGTATGTATGAAAAAGACCCTACCAAAATAGCACGTGAATTTGCAACAAGAGACCAGGTGGGGAACGCCGATTTTATTGGGATAATTTTTGATACCTATAAAGATGGTATTAACGGTTCCGGTTTTTTTGTTACCTCGACAAATGGGCAGTTTGATGCTAAGTATGCGCCCAATCCCAACGGAAACACAGAGGATGAAACCTGGAACGCGGTATGGACAAGCAAGGTAAATATTGACAGCCTTGGCTGGACATGCGAAATGAAGATCCCATACTCGGCCCTGCGCTTTGCGAAAAAAGATGTGCAAACCTGGGGCATGAACCTGATACGTAAACGCCAGAATGTACAGCAGCAACTTTTTTGGAACGAGTTAGACCCTAAAATGAGTGGCCTTATGAATCAGGAAGGGATATTAACCGGACTGGAAAAAATTGTGCCGCCGGTGCGTTTGGCTTTCTACCCCTACTTTTCTACCTATGTAAACCATTATCCATACAACACCCCAGGTCTGGCTAATACAACAACATCTGTAAACGGTGGTATGGATGTTAAATATGGCATTAACGAAAGCTTTACGCTTGACCTTACCCTAATACCGGATTTTGGACAGGTACAGTCTGATAACAGAATATTAAACCTTACCCCTTTTGAAGTAAAGTATAACGAGAACCGTTCCTTTTTTACCGAGGGAACAGAGTTATTTAATAAAGGCAACCTATTTTACTCGCGTAGGGTTGGCGGGCAACCGCTGCATTACAATGATATAACGTTGAATGACCATGAAGCTATCATCAAAAACCCAACCGAAACTAAGTTGATAAACGCGGTAAAATTATCCGGCAGGTTATCTAATGGGTTAGGTATCGGTATTTTTAACGGACTAACCAATACTGCCTATGCAACTATAGAAGACTCTACCACGGGCAATCGCAGGGTTGTGCAAACCAGTCCGGTTACCAATTATAATATTATTGTGCTGGATCAAAACCTGAAGAATAATTCGGCCATAACATTTATTAACACTAATGTTAACCGATTTGGTAAAGATTATTCTGCCGATGTAGGCGGCGTTGTTTTTAATTTGAATAACAAAAAGAACACCTATAATCTTGCCGGTTATGGCTTAATGAGCAATAAGTTTTATAAAGGCGAGCAAACCGTAACAGGCTACAATTACGAAGTGGTTTTTGGTAAGGTAGCCGGTAACTTTACCTGGAATGTATCGCAGGATAGGGTCGACAGTAAGTATGACCCTAATGACCTGGGCATACTGTTTAACAACAATTATTTAGAGCATAACATAAACCTGCAATACGCCAATTATAAACCCAAGCACCTTTTTACCCAGTGGAATGTTTGGACAAATACATATTCGTCTTATAGAGTGTCGCCGTCGACATATCAATACTTTAACCAAAACTTTGGTGCCAACGGCAGTTTTAAAAACTTTTGGCAGGTAAATATTAATGGCCATTACCGGGTAGAGGGGAACGATTTTTATGAGCCCCGTGTTGTCGGCCGGGTTTTTAAAGCGCCACAAAACTTTGTGCTAAACTGGAATTTAAGCACCAACCGCGCCAAGGTATTATCGGGCGGGTTTTGGTATTCAGACCAATGGATGGCTAACGGGCATGGTGGTCACGGTAACGACCTGGAACTGTTTTATAATGTACGCCTTAGCAACAAATTTTCGTTCGGGCAAGATATAACTATTAGTCCGCGGATAAACTATACCGGCTTTGCAACTTTTGACAATACCGGTGCCGATGTTTTTGCTTTACGAAATGTGCATACGGTTGATAATATATTCACACTTAAATATACCTTTAGCAGTATTATGGGGTTAAACCTGCGCTTAAGGCATTATTGGAGCAAAGTGAATAATAAAGAGTTTTTCAGCCTGGGGCAGGATGGTTATCTGACAAGCTTAACCTCCAATGATTTCAACCATAATATTGATCAGAACGCCAATATCTGGAATGTGGATATGATCTATGTTTGGCAGTTTTCGCCGGGTAGTGAGCTAAGCCTGGCCTGGAAAAACTCTACCTATACTAACACAAACATTGCCACACAAAGCTATTTACGTAACCTTAACGATACCGTGAACCAGCCGCAAAACAATAACTTTTCGTTAAAGGTGCTTTATTATATTGATTTTCAAAGTTTGAGAAAGCATCGTAAAGGATAGTAATTGCTTTTATATAAAGTATATATATTTATGGTATGAAAGCATGCATAGCGCTCCTTCCCATTTTTATTTCGATGAACCTTTTGGCCCAAACTAAAAAGATAAATACGGAAGACATTGCGCAGAATTTAAAAGAAACGTATTCGGTACTAAAAGCCGACAAGCAAATTAAACAAGGCGAATACGCATCGTTCAATTATTATGACCACAAGGCTATATGTAAAGGCTTTTACAAAAACAATTTAAAAGATAGCACCTGGGTATACTATGGCTTTAAAAATAATTCGGCAGAAGGCTCTTATAAAAATGGCAGGCGGGTTGGACACTGGAAAATATATACTTATAACGGGGTGTTACAAATGGAATATGATTTTACAAATAGTGTAATGCTGTTCCTAAAACAGAACCCCAAAGATAGTGCCCGGGTGTATGAAATTATACAAGGTACTGATACTGTAAAAACAAGGCTGGACCGTGCACCTATTTATTTAAATGGCGAGGCCGCAATTACAAGAATATTAATAGCAACGACCAGATATCCGGCGGCGGCAAGGGAGCGAAATATACAGGGAAGGGTGATTATTGGTATAACTATAGATGAAAATGGTGTTGCTTCAAATTATCGTATTAAAAAAGCTGTAGGGTATGGTTGCGATGAAGAGGCGTTGCGCGTAGCTAAATTAATTACCGGCGATTGGCTCCCCGCTATGTTAAACGGAAAGGCTGTAAAATTAGAACAAGATATACCGTTTAATTTTGCCCTTGGTAATTAATGCTCAAGATACTAAAACCCTTCCAGCCTATCCTGAAAATTCCGGCCCACGGGGATGGCAACTTGTCCGTTCAACAATACCCTGCTGCGCTCAACAGATGCTATTTTACTTTTGGCGATGATGTATGATTTATGCACCCGCAAAAAAGCACCTGCGGGTAAAATACCTTCAATGTGTTTTAGCGATCCTTTGGTGATAACTTTATCCGCATTGGTGTAAATGATAGAATAATCCTTAAGCGCTTGTATGTAAATTATATCGGCAATACAAACCTTTATGGTTTTAACTCCCGACTTTAGATAGAGATGCTCGGGCATTTCGGGTTTTATTTCAGCCGCATCAGCCGCGGTAGCTATTTCTTTTTTATGCCGATACCAGTCGAGGCTTATTTTAAAGCTAACGGTAATAAGCAGGTACCAGGCAGAGCTTACCGCATTATAAGGGAGCGAATACCAAAAGTTTCCGTATCGGATATCGCCAATTATAAAACCAAACAGGAATACATCGTAGGCGCTTTGCAAACCCACGTATAAAGCAAGCGACAAAATTAGCAGCCCCCCAAAAAGCCAATACCGCTCTTTGTTTAAAAACCGGGGAATAAGCACGTAAAGGTTCAAATAGGCAAGTGCCATTATCAGCAGTAGCCGTACACTTACACAGGCAAAAAGGTGAGGTAATCCAATCTTGTGTACCAGGTAACGCCGCTCATATAAAAACAGCAGGGTTATCAGCACCCAAAAGCATACCTGCGGCAGGGCAGTTTGCCATTTATTGTTTTTTATGTGAGTTGCCTGTTGCATTGTTGATGTAAAAATAAAGTATTAAAGGTTAATAAGTGTTAGGGTATGTAGCCGTTGGTCTATTAAACTTAGCGTTGGTCTACTAAATATTTTTTTACGATAAAAACCAGCCAAATTGCTGTCATCAAAATCAAAGATCATGAACAGGCAAAAATTCATAATGGCATTAGCGTTGGGCGTTGTACCGGCGCTGGCATTGGCAAAGCGTGTGTTTAACCTGGTTGCCCAGGGACCGGTTGTAGGCGGCGGCTGCGATGGCTGCGAACTTATATATGAAGGAATGCCCGGTAAGCTTAGCAATGCTGCCTATATGCCCGGGTGGAAAACAGGCGAACAGAAGCTTATTGTACAAGGTACTGTTTACCGCAAGGATAAGCACACGGTGGCCCCTAACGTTATCGTGTATATTTACCACACCGATAGTAAGGGTTATTATAGCCAGTTGGCCGGGCAGATGGATGGTAAACGCCACGGCCGCTTGCGCGGCTGGATAAAAACAGGCTGCGATGGTAAGTATACGTTTTATACCACCATGCCCGCGGCCTATCCCGAAAGAAATAACCCGGCACACATTCATCCTATTATTAAGGAACCCGGCATTAACGAATATTATATAGACGAATACCGGTTTGATAACGACCCGCTACTTACTTCTGCACTGCGTAGCAAAGCAGAAAACCGTGGTGGCAATGGTGTTGTAAAACTCCGTAAAAACGCTGCGGGTATATTGGTTTGCAAACGGGATATTATACTGGGCCAAAATATTCCCAATTACGCATGAATGAGCGCAATGTAAACCTTGGGCTGCTGGTGTTGCGAATAGGCCTTGGCAGCATGTTTATATTTCACGGCTTGCCAAAGCTGCAGGGCGGCCCGGCGGGGTGGGAACGCCTTGGGCATAGTATGGAATATGTAGGCATCAGCTTTTTACCTATATTTTGGGGATTTATGGCCATGGTTGCCGAGGTTTTTGGTGGGCTATGTTTAATAGCTGGTATTGGTGTAAGAGTGGCATCGGCGTTAATGCTTTTTACTATGATGATAGCTGCCACCGCCAATCTCACTATGGGCTATGGGTTAGAAGGTATTGTAGAAATAATTGAAGTAAGCACCGCATTGTTAACGCTGCTTATTACAGGAGGGGGAAGGTTTACATGGAGAGAAGTATTTAAAAGCCGCCTTAACTCGTCAATCAAGGCATAAATATCAAGCAGCAGGCAACATAAATAGATTTTTTGTAATATTACCTATGCGTAAAAACCTATACCTGCTGCTTTTTGCACCGTTTGTTTTTAGTTTAACTGTTAAAGCCCAGCAACCCGGCGCAACTATTGATGTGCAGCACTACCGCTTTGCCATTACCTTAAATGATGCAGACAATATGATAAAAGGACAGGCAACTGTTACCACCAAATTTTTAAAAGCGGCGAGCACTTTTGAATTGGACCTGGCTAAAAAGAACAGCGAAGGTAAGGGCATGCTGGTAACTGCCTTAAAAGAAAACGGCAAGGCACTGAAGTTTACACAAGATAGCGACAGGCTTGTCATCAATACAAAAGCAATTGCAGGTTCTGTGCATAGCTATGTTATCACCTATCAGGGTATCCCAACAGATGGGCTTATCATATCTACCAACCAATATAATCACCGTACATTTTTTGGCGATAATTGGGCTAACCGTGCCCGCAACTGGTTGCCATGCGTAGATCACCCTGCAGATAAGGCATCGGTAGAATTTTTGGTGACTGCCCCTGCCCGGTATAAAGTTGTAGCTAATGGTTTAAAGGTTTTAGAAAAACCTCTACCCGGCAATAAGAAACTCACCCACTGGAGCGAAACCGCTAAACTGCCAACAAAAGTTATGGTAATTGGTGTGGCTGATTTTGCGGTGTCAAATCCGGGTAGCCCGGGCGGTACGCCGGTGTATACTTATGTATTCCCGGAGGATAAAGAAGCGGGCTTTAAAAGCTATGCTGTAGCAATTAAGATATTGCCGTGGTTTGTAAAAAAGATTGGTCCGTTCGCTTATAAGAAGTTGGCTAATGTACAGTCTAAAACTATTTTCGGGGGGATGGAAAACGCGGGAGCTATATTCTACTACGAGAAATCGGTAAATGATAAAGGCATTGAGGCTTTGATGGCACACGAAATTGCTCATCAGTGGTTCGGCGATGCCATAAGCGAGAAATCCTGGGAACACGTGTGGTTAAGTGAAGGTTTTGCTACTTATATGGCCAACCTGTACCTGGAGGGCACCTACGGCGCAGATACTTTAAAAACCCGTTTAACAGCCGATAGGAACCTGATCTTCAGTTTTGAAAAGAAGTACCTGGCCCCGGTAGTCGACTCGACATTTAAAGGGACAATGATAAGTATGTTAAACGCCAACGCGTACCAAAAAGGTGGTTGGGTATTGCATATGCTGCGCCGTAAAATTGGCGATGAAGCATTTTGGAAGGGTGTTGCTAATTATTATAAACAATACAACGGCAGCAATGCCAACACCGATG
>NZ_JAQBOI010000244.1 GCF_028288105.1 Mucilaginibacter sp.
ATCTTCATAACTTCCAAAACGAAGCCCGCCCCTTGATATATAAAACCCGCGATTTTGCAGGCGATATTTTTAGTCATTTTGGTAACTTTTTAGGCGGGGCCGGAAAAGTTATTGGTAAGCTGATAGCTATAGCACTTATAGCAAGCTGCTTTGCAGGTATCATAGCACTTATTATATTGGTGATATCGGCCTTTGTTTATGGCAACCACAATATAGGCATATACCATATATTCCCTTTTAATATTGCAGACCAACATGTTAATAATATATTTATAGTATGCGCTGTTTTAATGGCAATTATTCCGTTGCTGGCAATTATACTAACGCTTATCAACTTTGTATTTAAAGGTAATGTTATTAACCGCACTGCAGGCTCTACGTTATTAATGGTGTGGGTGATTGCTTTAAGTGTAGTAATATATTACACCGCCAAAACATCTGCCGACTTTAAAGAATATGCCAGCTTTAGCCAAACTATTAACATTAAACCAAGTGCCGACAGTACCTATTACTTAAAACTGAACGATATTAAGTTCCTTACAAAAGAAGATAGTATACGCCTAAGGCTTAAAGAAGATTTTAGTGGCCGCGTTATTTTAGATGATGACGACGATAACAATATGGACATGCCCGATAAAAACATTGATATATATGTTGAAAAAAGCGATGTGGCACAGCCGGTACTGGTTGAATCATTTAGCGCCCGTGGCAGCGATTACGAAGATGCTTTATACAATGCCCGTGGCACTAACTATCAATTTAAACAGGAGGGCAACGTGTTGAAATTTAATCGCCGGTTAGAGAAGCAAATTGACAGGTTATGGCGCGCGCAAAGGTTACACCTTACCCTTAAGATACCATTAAACTCGAAAGTGGTAATTGACGACCAGGTAGATAGATTTGTAAGGGATGTAAGTGTGCGCGATTGTAATGAGATAAATAAAAAAGATGGCGCATCATCTGCTAAATTTATTATGACAGATAATGGATTGCAATGCAAGGTTGATACACTGGTACTCCCACAAACACCAAAACAAAAGGCTGCTGCAGATAGTGCAGCAATTGCAAACCCGGAATAATGAAAAATATCATAAAATATATAAGCCTGCTGTTATTCAGCGGGCTTATATTACCTTTTTATAATATTAACAGCATCAAAAATATTACCGCAGCAAACAATGCTAAGCATGTTTCTGTGGTTAAAAGCCCACGCCCGGCAAATCCGGTGCGAATACAGTACTTTCTATATCAGGATATTGCAGAAATGCTTTTCCCCACAGAGTAAAAATTAAACTTTTTCTGTAACCTTTTACCCCAACCTAACATCTTACTATAAATTAACAATCACATGCCACTGTATGGCGGCATACAACATAAACCCTGTACCTATGCAAACATCTACACTATATATAATATAAGCCCCGCGGATTAACCGCAAGATCTAAACAAAATTTAATGCCTGTTAAAAAAACGAGGGAACAACCCACGCAGGAATTTTATTGCCTAATTTTTTACACCATGAACGCACACATCACTAAACTACTATATATAATACTCCTATTAATAGCCCCCGTAGCCGCTAACGCACAGGGAGCTAAGCCAACAGCGGGTAGCATAGCCGGCCAGTTACAAAACGAGCAGGCAAAACCAATGGATTACGCAACAGTAACCTTGTTAAGGGGTAAAGATTCATCTGTTGTTAAAAGCACGCTTACCAACGATGCCGGTAAATACTGGTTTGATAATGTTATATCAGGCCGCTATATCATTAAAGCTACAACCGTAGGTTACCAGCCAACCTTTAGCCCTGTGCTTGATGTGGAGGACGATGTGATCAACGCCCCGGTTATAAAGATGCAGCAAAGCAGCCGTAATTTGCAGGGTGTAACTATCACTTCATCAAAACCACTTATCGAGCGTAAATTCGACCGCACCGTAATGAACGTGGAGAACAGCGTACTTGCAGCAGGCAATAACGCATTAGAGATATTAGAACGCGCGCCGGGTGTTACTATCGATAAAGATGATAACATTACCCTTAAAGGTAAACAGGGTGTAACCGTTATGATAAACGATAAACTCACCTACCTGTCATCTACCCAGTTAGCTGCATTATTACGTTCTACTGATGGCAGCACTATCCAATCTATCGAGATCATTACCAATCCATCTGCCAAGTACGATGCCTCAGGTAACTCAGGCATCATCAATATCAAACTAAAGAAGAATAAACAAAGCGGCACCAACGGCAGCTTAACTGCCGGCATAGGCTATTGGAAAAATTTTAGAGACAATACAAGCCTTACCATAAACCATAAAACAGGCAACCTTAACCTGTTTGGTACGCTTAGCCGTGGCGATATTACCCGGCAAAACGTATTAGACATTAACAGAACGGTAGTAAGCGGACCAACAACACGTTATTTCACACAAAACACCCTCATGAAAAGGCCGGTACACTATAACAACTACCGCGTTGGTGCCGACTATAATACATCTACAAAAAATACCCTGGGTTTTGTGGTAAGCGGCGATTACACTAACGAGGTTAATAACAATACCAGCAGGACTAACGTCGGTTCGCAGCCCATGGGGATAGATTCGTTCCAGAACACGCTTACCGGCATTAAACAAACTTATCGCAATGTTGCTGTTAATCTGAATGATAAACTGGCTATTGATACCAATGGGCAGGAGCTAAGCATTGACCTGGATTATTCTAAATTCAAGAACAATTCATTCGCTAATTACGACACCTACTTTTTTTCGCCCAACGGCAGCGTACAAAAGCCATCGCTATTTTTGCGCAACCAAACGCCATCTACCATCAGCATATATACCGCCAAGGCAGATTACACTTACCCGCTTAGTAAAAGCCTTAAGCTGGAAACCGGTGTAAAATTCAGCTCTGTAAAAACGGATAACGACCTGCGCGCCGAGATACAACAAGGCGGCGTATTTGTAAATGATACATCTCGCACCAACCGTTTTGTTTATGATGAAAAAGTTAACGCGGCCTACATAAACCTTGGGCAAACCTTCAAAAAAACAACCATACAAGCGGGGTTACGTGCCGAGAATACCATTTCTACCGGTAATTTGATCACAAACAACCAGGTAGTTCATCGTTCTTATCTGGATTTCTTCCCGAGTGTGTTCATTAACCAAACCCTGTCAGACAAACATGAGGTGGGAATTAACTACAGCCGCCGGATAGACCGCCCAAGCTATGATAACCTTAACCCATTCATTTACTACCTGGACCAATACACTTACGAAAAAGGCAACCCTTTCCTGAAACCGCAGTACACCAACACCTTCGAAATTAATTACACCTATAATAAAACCATAAATGTAACCCTTGGTTACAGCCGTACTACCGATGCAAGCGTTGATGTTTTATATACCGATACTGTTAAAAAAGCAACCTTCCAAACCAACGAGAACCTGCAAACACGGGATAACTACAACATCAATATCAATTCGCCTTACACTATTACCAAATGGTGGACTGGAAACGTTAATGTGAACGGTTTTTACCAAAAGTTTAAATCGGCGGTGCTGTTGGGGCAGATGTTAAACAACGGTCAGGCGGCTTTCCAGGGCCGCGCCACGCAAACCTTCGTGGTACCGGGATACAAGTTAGAAATTTCGGCTAATTATGAGTCGGCCCAAAGCTACAGCATCTTTAAAATCAAATCGCAATATGCAATTGATGCTGGGTTGAGCCACTCGTTCTATCAGAAAAAGATGAATATAAAACTGGCTGTAACCGATGTGTTTAATACCCGCAAAAGCAGGGTAAGCACCAACTACTCTGACACTAATTTAAACCTGGTGCAAAAGAACGAAACGCGTATTGGTCGCATAACATTCACCTACAATTTTGGCAATAGCAAAATTAAAGCCCGCGAACACCAAACCGGTTCCGAAGATGAAAAAGGGCGGGTGAAAAGCGGAGGTTAAGTTTGCAGTTTGTAGTGGGCAGTTAGCACATAAAAGAAAGGCGATGGATTGAAACCCATCGCCTTTCTTTTTAAAACTTTAGCGCTCCTGCAAACTGCTAACCGCCTACGGCAAACAACCCTACTGCCCCACCATAAACACGGCATTACTAAACAGCAGCTTACCATTTTCCCAAAAACTGCGGAACAATGGGTCATCTACTATATACACTACCGAGCCACGACCAAGTGATTGTACACCAAGCAGCATCCCATCATTTATTTTTTGTTTGGATTGCGCACCGGCAAAGCCCGCTACATAACTGTTCTTTTGTACTGTGCCAACATTCCAGTCATCATCGCCAAGCAAGTCGTAAATATCATCGCTTAGTTTTAACGAGTAA
>NZ_JAQBOI010000186.1 GCF_028288105.1 Mucilaginibacter sp.
TCTGAGTAGGCTTTAGGGATATCATCCTGAAATTCCCATGATGGAAATCTCCAAAAACCCGGTATAATTTTAGTGTAAGTATATTCAATAATGCAACCATTGCGCAGATTGGGCATGGCAAACTTTACCTGTTTCCAATATTTGTTTTCGGTTGTCGTGAAAATTTTGGACCGGTCAAGCTCAGCTGTTTTAATGGATCCGTCATTTTCCATGTAGGTTGTTGTGGCTTTTATATCGGTAACTTCATCATGCGTGTCTTCGCTATCATAGAAGGGGATCTTAACCGTTCCTTTATCAAAACCTTTGCTGTCTAAAATTTTAATCCGCACGTGATATTTAAAGGAGGTTTTAATAGCATCATCACTGCCAACGTCTATCCGTGTAGAACCAAATTCTTCCAGCACAAAAGCATGGGCCGATGTATCGTTCTTATAATTTTTCTGATGCATTTCTTCAACGGTGAATTTGCCGTATGGGAAGTTTTGGGCCTGTGCCAGTATTGTAAAAGAAGTGAATACCAGTAGGTTAAATAGAAATTTATACATGTGGTTTAGGGTATAATCAATACCTATGAAAATATAAAATAATCCCGACATTCTATACATAAAATAGTGTGCCGATAATTTTGAGAGTTTTCCGACCTTTGTAATACTGATAAGCAAAAATGAAATTACAATTAAAGCGGCCTCTTGCCTTTTTCGACCTTGAAACTACCGGTACCAATATTGGCGCCGACCGCATAGTAGAGATATCTGTTATAAAACTTAACCCCGATGGCAGCGAGGAAGTTAAAACCTGGCGTGTGCACCCGGGTATACCTATTCCGCTGGAATCGTCATTAGTACACGGCATATATGATGAGCATATAAAGGATGAAAAACGTTTCCAGGAACTTGGGCAGGACATAGCCGATTTTATACATGAAAGCGACCTTGCGGGATATAACTCCAACAAATTTGATATCCCTATGCTGATGGAAGAGTTTCTACGTGCGGGCATACAATTCGATCTGGATAACCGCCATTTTGTAGACGTGCAAAACATTTTCCACCAAATGGAACAGCGCACTTTAAAAGCTGCTTACCAGTTTTATTGTGATAAAAGCATAATTAACGCACACTCGGCCGAGGCTGATACCCGTGCTACCATGGAAGTTTTACTGGCGCAGATAGAGCGTTACGAAAACATGGAATGGGAAGATAAAAAGGGCAACAAAAGCATCCCGGTTGTGGGCGATGTAGAAGCTTTACATAGGTTTACTAACCTGAGCCGCCCGGTTGATTTTGCGGGCCGCATGGTTTACAATGAACAAGGCGAAGAGCTGATAAACTTTGGTAAACACAAAGGTAAAAGAGTAGAGGACGTATTAAACGTAGAGCCAAGCTATTATTCATGGATGATGCAGGGCGATTTTCCTTTATACACCAAACGTAAGCTGGAAGAAATATACAAGCGCTGGAACGCCAAAAAAGTTGCCGAGCGCCAACAAGCCAGACCTGCGCAGCCCGCAGCACCAGCGAATACAGACAAAACAGAAGCACCAAGGCCTGCCTTTCAAAATAACAGCCCTAAAAGTACGCCACAGTTAAACAGTAACCAGCCTTTTAAAAAGAAGGAAGAGCCTGCAAAGCCTGTGGATGAAGATATGCTGGCACAATTGGCCATGAAGTTTAAGAAGGGGTAACCCCAATACAAATAAGATAAAGAGGTCCGGTTCTTTAGAGCCGGACCTCTTTGTTTTTTAAGCATCGTTGCTTCGTACCTCGCAATGACATGCTGTTTATATTTCTTTCAGGAATTGGATATTCCGGGTTAGTCCTTCAAACTTTGTTCGCTTCACTGCAGAGTTTTTAAATACCTTTTGAAACACATCGGTGGTAATATCCTCCCAATCCTGCTTATTTAATCCCTGAAGCTCCGGATGTGGTGTAAACGCTGGCTCACTGTGGATCACTGAGAAACGGTTCCAGGGGCATACATCCTGGCAAATGTCACAGCCAAACATCCAGTTATCCATTTTGCCTTTAAACTCCTGGGGGATCTCATCCTTAAGTTCAATAGTGAGGTATGATATACACCGGCTGCCATCAACTACATAGGGGCCAACAATGGCGTCTGTTGGGCAGGCATCAATGCATCGGGTACAGCTGCCGCAATGGTCGGCAGTGGGTGCAATATCATATTCCAGTTCTATGTCCACTATCAGCTCTGCTAAAAAGAAAAAAGAACCGGCTTTTTTGTTGATAAGGTTTGTGTTTTTGCCAACCCAGCCCATACCTGCTTTTTTTGCCCAGGCTTTATCCAGTACTGGTGCCGAATCTACAAATGCACGGCCACCAACTTCGCCAATTTTTTGGTTAATTATCTCCAGTAGTTGTTTTAGCTTTTCTTTAATAACTGTGTGATAATCAGACCCATAGGAGTACTTTGATATTTTGGGAGCTGATGGATCAAGCTGTATGGTATCTGTGTAATAATTTAATCCTAAGGATATCACAGATTTTGCACCACCTACAAGCAAACGCGGATCAAGGCGTTTATCAAAGTAGTTTTCCATGTAACGCATTTCGCCATGCATGCCTTTGTTTAGCCAAGCCTCTAGCCGTGGTGCTTCTTCTTCCAAAAATTCTGCTTTGGCTATGCCACAAAACAAAAAGCCCAGGTTTTTGGCCTCGGTTTTAATTAGTTGTGAATATGCCGACAGATTTTGCTGCATTAGGCAAAGATACTATAAACCAATGTTTTTATTTAAAGGCTGTACAAGTCGGTAGTGAAATAAATTAAAATATACGGTAAATAAGTTTCCTTTTAAACAATGGTATGGCTTTTGGTAGTATTATAATAAACTAAATAACATGCTACAATTTATAAATGATCTGGAACCTCATGTAGTAGGTATACATGCCACAGGCGAGGTGACCAAACAAGACGTGGAAACCGTTTTAATGCCTCGTATTGATGAACTGGTAGCACGACAGGGAGAAATTAATTACCTGTTGGTGTTGGAAACAGAGGTGCAAAACTGGACAGCCGGTGCCTGGTGGGATGATATTAAAATGGGCTTGAAAAATTTTACCAAGTGGAACAAAATTGCCGTGGTAACTGACCAAAAAGGGGTTCAATGGTTTACAGATGCATTCAGGTTTTTTGTGCCCGGTAAATCAAAGGGCTTTTCGCTTAGCGAATTGGACGAAGCTATAAAATGGGTAACCGCAAAAGAAGAATAGAACAATCTAAGTAATATACATATGGAAAATAAACCCGAAGGATTTGACAGGGCCAATGGCCAGGGTCAGAACCATGATATAACAGGAAATGTTGCCAACGTAGGTAACGATACATTAAAACAGGATGTAGACGATAAAGATCTTGCTAAAAAGGTGCCAACCGTTACACCTGAAAATGATAATGAAGAGTTGGAAAACCCAACAGATCAAACCTCATCAAACAAAGGGCAAGGGCCGGCGGGCGAGAATTTGTAAAAGAAAGGGCATCTTCACCAAGATGCTTTTTCTTTTACCTGTTATGATACAACCTCGAATTTGAATAAGTTGCTTCGGCGGTTATCCTGTTGTTTTTGATCTTGAAAACACTGCAGTTACGGATATCATAACGTACCGGGCTGCCGGCTTTTTCTTTTAATCCAACCACATCGTATTCAACCACAACAGTAGAATCGGTATTAATCACGTTATCTACAAGGTATTTGGCATCCGGTGATACGTAGAATACCTGGTGAAATATCTGGTCGGCACCCTGCGGGCCGAATGATTCACCGTCCCAATCTGTAGTAGTGATTTTTGCTTTATCGGCGTATTGGCCAATCAGGCTTTTCAAATCATGGTCGTTCAGATAGCGGAAATGCTCGTCAATAAGTTGTTTGGATGCTTCTGTTAGGCTAATGGCTGGTGTTTCTGCTTTGTTGTTGCATGCAGTAAACAACATGGCTGCAAATAAACCAAATACGATAGGGCGAAGGGTGATAGTCATGGTTTAAAAGTAATTAAGATTATATCAAAAAGAAACCCTCTTTTGAATAACAAAAGAGGGTTTAAAATACAGGCGTTCAGCTTAGAAGCTATTACGTACGCTATTGCTAAATGTTTTGGTGCTCCAGTAACCGCTATCCAATATCCTGCGTACAGTTAATAATGGGTAATCCGGGTCGCGTTTATCTGCTAATTGGAATGCCATTTTAAAGCCTCTTTTATCCAATTCTGGTAAAACAGGTTTTTTCCAGATACCAAAAGGGTAGGCGAAATATTGGATCTTTTTACCGGTAATTTCTTCCAGTTTTTTGGTTGGCTTATCAATTTGGGTAACCCAATCATCAACCGGCCTATTGGTTATTTTTCCATTTAAACCCTTGATAACCAAGTTGGAATTATGAGAGTATTTATCTACACGGTGATGATCCCATGTGTGGCTGGAAATTACATGACCATCATCAGATAATTTTTTGATCATATCCGCGGTCATATAGTTCGGACGGCCTATAGATACAGTCATCACAAAGAAAACGCCTTTAAAACCGTATTTCTTCATTTCCGGAGCAGCAATTGTGTACTGGTCAAGATCGGTATCATCAAACGTAAGCATGATGGGCTTTTTAGGCAACGGTGCACCGGTTGTAAGATAGTTATACAACTGATCGGGTAGGATGGTGTGGTAACCACTGTCGGCCAACATCTTTATATGCTCTTTAAAAGCAGCTACCTGTACAATGTAATCTTTAGCGTTTTTAGAATCGGTCGCTTTCCAATCGCGTATTTGGTGGTAACACACTATAGGAACTTGTTTACGGGCCATAACTGCAGCCTTATTAATGGGGCCTGTTGCCAGTTTTGCCACAGGCGAAGATGTACTTGCTTCAGTTGCCTGCTTTTTATCAGCTTCGGCTTTATCTAATGATGACGATTTAGACTGGCACGATACCAGGCACAAAATACAAAGTGGCAACAAAGCCGAAAATCGCTTTAACATATACGGATGATGATTTATTTGCCGCTAAAATAATACAATTATGCAGGGTTATATTAACTGTTAATAAATATTATTTCATTTTTAATAGCTAAGCTTCAAATTCAACGCTGCCGGCCGCAAACAACAAAGCCCGCGTTTAGCGGGCTTATAAATATTGTAGCTGATGTGTTATAATACTATCCGCTTGCCTTCGGCGATTGACCTTTTGGCGGCATCCAGTATCTGCATCACTATCATATTGTACTTTAAAGATGACCTATCTGCAATGCCTTTAAGACGGTTTCGCGTAACCAGTTGCAGGTACGAAACCGGATTGTCATCAGGAGCAGCTAAGGGGGCTGCTATACGTGTAACAGCCGGGTTGTTATTTATCCGTGTAACAACATTATCCTTATCTAATGCGTGCATATAACCTTCATCGCCAAAAACCTCCAGATCTTTTATAGAAAAAGGCCAATTCCACGATGCCTCTATGATACCTGTAGCAGTTGGATACTCCACAAAAATACTTGCATCGTCCTCTACCTTCGGGTAGGTTTGCCGTTTAAAATGACGGGCAACAGCAGTAACCGCGATAGGTTTCTGTCCGTTCATTAACCAGGTCATTAGGTTAGCGCCATAGCAGCCAAAATCGTTTAAGGCGCCGGCACCGTTTAATTCAGGGTCGGTAAGCCAGTTGGTAAAATCTTTGCTGCAACCAATTTCTTTAGGCCCTTGGTGCCCATCGTGCACTACCATCTTCCTAATCTGCCCAAGGCTATCTTTAGCAGCCACATCATATACATGCTGGTAGGATGGGTACCATGTAGTTTCGTAATTGGTAAGCAGTTTAATGTAATATTTTAAGGCCAGGAACTCCATGCGGCTGGCTTGTGCAAGTGTAGCTGCCAGGGGTTTTTCAACCATTACAGATATACCTAATGGTGCGCACACTTCAACAATATCAATATGTTTGGCAACCGGATTATAACCCAGCACTACCTCTGGTTTTTTCGCGGCGATCATCTTTTTAAGATCATCAAACAAGATGGAATCTGGAAGATTGTACTGCTTTTGGTATCTGTCCCTTAGTTGTTTGTCAGCTTCGGCTATACCAACTATAATTACTTTTCCATCGCGGTAATCACCTAAAATGTTGTGTACATGATCATGCGCTAATCCAGCTATAGCCAGTTTTTGCGTGCTTAACAGGGTAGCTGGCGTCACATTAACCGGAGCAACCGGCGCTGGTACGGGAGGTTTAGCTACAGGGGTTACCTGAGCCAATAAAGCGGACTTAGATATGCCTGATACGATGATCAGGCATATTAAAAACTTTACAATTTTCATAGTGAAATTATTTTTCATTTGATAGTGAATAAGGCACATCTGTTGCTTTTGTACCTCTTGCCTTATTAGGCGTTGCCGACATATTAAAGTTAATAACTTCTCCCTTTTGCAAAGCTTTATGGCTTAACCAGGTATTGGTATATGGTTTGCCATCTACTGTTAAAGTAGTTACATACCTATTTTCGGCGCTGTTTTTTGGTGCATTTATTGTAACTACTTTACCATTCTCTAAGGTAAGGGTTATCTTTTTAAATAATGGCGCACCTAGTACATACTGGTCTGTAGCCGGGCAAACCGGGTAAAAACCCATTGCCGAAAATACATACCAGGCAGATGTTTGACCGTTATCCTCGTCACCACAATAACCATCGGGTGCAGAGTGGTACATTTTATTCATTACATCGCGTACATGGAGTTGGGTTTTCCATGGCTCGCCTGCGTAGTTATACAGGTAGGTCATATGTTGAATGGGCTGGTTACCATGCGCATACTGGCCCATGCCTGCTATCTGCATTTCGCGTATCTCGTGTATCACTTCGCCGTAATAGCTATCGTCAAAAACAGGAGGAAGCGAAAATACCGAATCTAACTTGGTAGTGAATTTCTGCTTGCCACCCATTAGGTCAATAAGCCCTTGTACATCGTGGAAAACGCTCCAGGTATAATGCCAGCTGTTTCCCTCGGTAAAGGCATCGCCCCATTTAAATGGATTAAACGGGGTCTCAAATTTCCCGTCTTTATTCTTACCGCGCATTAAACCGGTTTGTGGGTCGAACAGGTTTTTATAGTTCATGCTGCGTTTACGATATATTTCGGTTTCAGATGCCGGTCTGCCCAATGCCTTACCTAATTTGTAAATGGTAAAGTCGTCATAAGCATATTCTAAGGAGCGTGCAGCATTCTCATTTATCTTTACATCGTAAGGCACGTATCCTAATGTTTTATAATATTCAACGCCATCGCGGCCGGTACCAGCAGGGCCATCGTTGTTAGCGCCATGCAACAGTGCCTGATAAAGTGTGCCGATATCATAACCACGGCCACCTTTTAAATAAGCGTCGGCCACAACAGATGCGGAATTGTTACCCACCATTACATCAGAATAACCGGGGCTGCTCCACTCGGGTAACCAGCCGCCTTCTTTGTAATCGTTTATCAGGCCTTCCTGCATCTCTTTGTTTATAGATGGATATACCAGGTTAAGGAATGGATATAACGCCCTGAAGGTATCCCAAAAACCTGTGCCTGCAAACTTATAACCCGGTAGTATCTGGCCATTTTGCGCACTGTAGTGTACGGGTTGGTTTTTAGCATCAAGCTCGTACATTTTGTTGGGGAAGAAAAGCATGCGGTACAAGCAAGAGTAAAATGTTTTTACCTGCTCTACCGAGCCACCTTCAACGGCTAATTTGCTTAACGTTTTATTCCAAACGGCTTTTGCCTTTTGTTTAGTGATATCGAAGTTATCTTTACCAATTTCTCTGTTCAGGCTTATCTCGGCTTGTTCAATACTAATGAATGATGAAGCTACACGCAGGTTTACTTTTTCGCCTTTAGCGGTTTTAAAACCAATAACAGCGCTTGCGTGTTTGGCAGAAAGTTCCAGCCCGTCATTTAAGGTACTATCACTGTAAACCTGTGCCAGGGTGATAGGCTTATCTACGTAAATAACAAAGTAGTTCTTAAAGTTTTTTAACGGGCCGCGGGCGTATTTAGTAGAATAACCAACTATCTTCTTTTCGCCGGGAATTATCTTAATATACGATCCTCTGTCAAAAGCATCTATAACAATATAAGAGCTATCTGTTTTTGGATAGGTGAACCTAAACTGCGCGCTACGTTCGGTAGGGGCTATCTCGGTAGTAACATCATGGTCGGCAAGGTAAACACTATAGTAATAGGGTTTCGCTATCTCGGCCTTGTGCGAAAACCAGCTTGCACGGCCATTTTGCGATACCTTTAATTTCCCCGTTACGGGCATTATAGCAAATTGGCCATAATCGTTCATCCATGGGGATGGCTGATGGGTTTGCTTGAAGCCGTTTATTTTGTAGGAATCGTAAGTGTATTGCCAGCCATCGCCCATTTTACCAGTTTGAGGGGTCCAGAAGTTCATGCCCCATGGCAAGGCAATGGCAGGGTAGGTGTTACCGTTGCTCAGGTCGTATTTTGATTGTGTGCCCATTAATGGGTTAATCCATTCAACCGGATCGGTTACTTTCGTAACTTGTTGCGCAAATGCTACAGCCGAAAATAGTAGCGTACTTAAAAGAAGGAGTCTTTTTTTCATTATGTAAGTTAATAGTAGTAGAGATGTAAACCGGCTGTAAATATAAAAGACTGGCGGGTATTGCCAGTCTTTTATATTGTAAAATTATTGCCACCTAGGTTTTGTTTAAGCTGTGATAGCGGATAGTAAAGGAAATAATCCCTTACTATCTACTCAACTCAGTTTATCTTGTTTTATTAAAAACCGGGGTTATTAGGTAACAACTGAGGGTTAACATCGGTTTCTTGTTTTGGTAAAGGGAACAGCAATTGTTTTTCAGTAAATGTAGCGCCAAAAACTGTTTTATGACCTACAAAATTGTCCCAGTTACCGGTAACATCATTATGCACCTTACGGGTGCGAAGCATATCAAACCACATTTTGTTTTCGAAACAAAGCTCAAAATAGCGTTGCAGCCATACTTCTTTTTCAAATGCATCCTGTGACAAAGCGCCGATAGGTGCCAGATTAGCCCTTGCACGTATTTGTCTAACATACTCAATTGCATTAGCATTTGGTGCACCTTCAGCCCTATTCGATGCTTCAGCATACATTAACATTACATCAGCTAAACGATAAATGGTAAAGTTTAAATCAGATTTTGTGGTAGTCAGAACCGCGTTTTTATCAAACCATTTATAGATGTAATGATTTTTAAATGTAACCGTTTGAGATGGAGTTTTGAAATTTGGGTAACTGGTATAAAAGAATTGTTTTTCGGCAACTCGTTTATCACCAGCCGGGAACGAGGCTATAAATTGGTCTGTTGGATAAACCGATCCATATTCATCAGAATAAGAAGATATGCCCGCATAGTTAGGAATGGTAAGAGCAGTAAGCGGGTTTGTTATTGGGATAGCAGCCGCATACTGTACTTGAAAAATAAACTCCTGGCTGTTTTTATTGGCCGGAACAATCATATCAGTATACTCTGGGAACAAGGTGTATCCTCCATTTTGAATTACATCAAGCGAGCGTTTAGCCGACTCGGCATAATATTGGTCACCGCCATTAATGGCAGCTCCGGCGTAAGTTAAATACACATCCGCCAATAATGATTTTACCGCACCCATAGATACTTTTCCTGTAGCATCTTTCCAGGGCAGGGTTGATTTTTCGGCCTCAAGCAAATCAGGTATAATGATTTCGTCATAAATTTGTTTTGCCGGCACACGCGGAATTTGTAAATTCAGATCTTTAGCCGGTTCAGTTACTTTAGGTACCGCACCAAACATACGTACCAGGTAAAAATAATATAAAGCGCGTAAGGTACGTGCCTCGGCTATCATGTTGGTTTTATCAGCATCACTTAAGCCGGCAGCATTAATGGTTGGTATTTTTTGTATGGCCAGGTTTGTTGCACCAACACCTAAGTACATTTGCTGCCACCAGGTATCCATGTAAAAAGAAGTGTTATTGTAAATCAGAGTTTGAAAATTCACAAATCCTGTTTGCCCGAGGTCGCTGCTTGCTTTACCTGTCATAAACTCCATCAAATTCCAGGTGTTACCACCATATGAAGAGGGCTGACCGGTAAGTAATCCCGACAGATTTTGATATGATCCGTTCGCTAACGCCCTTGCCACTTTTGCACTTGACAAATTAGCATCAGGCGTTAAAAAGCCCTTGGGTTTTTCTTCCAGGAATTTTTTGCAAGAGCATGTAAGTAATAAACACGCCACTATTAATATATTTTTTAATGTTTTCATTTTAATACAATTTTAGATGATTATGGTTAAATCCTTCACTTCTGTTTTGCTATGCGTTTTAATCATATCACAAGTTTAAAACCCTACTTGCACACCAAGGTTCCATATACGTGGACGAGGGTTAGCGAAGAAGTCAATATTTTGTGAAAGCGCCGAGTTGTTACCATAGGACTGATTAAAAGTATCAACCTCCGGGTCATAACCGGTATAATTTGTGATCACAAACAGGTTTTGAACACTTGTATAAACGCGCAAACGGCTCATGCCTAAATTCTTAAGCGTTTGTGATGGGAAGCTGTAGCCTAAAACAAAGTTTTGGCCGCGTATGAATGAACCATCTTCAACCCACCAGGTATCAAAATGCGAGTCTTGTGCATATTTATAATTACGCACCTGCGATATCATGGTATTTTGATTGGTTGGTGTCCATCCGTTTAATACAGTAGCTAAACTGTTAGAAATGGTTTGCCTATCTTCAGCTGAGTGTTTAAAGTTAGCGGCAGTATTTACGCCTTGTACAAAACGAATATCAAACGAAAAGTCCCAGTTTTTGTATTTCATGGAACTGTTAATATTGCCAGTCCATTTTGGGGTTGATTGACCAATGATGCTATAATAGTTGCTGCCATCTGGATTGTAGATGTATTTACGGTCGCCGGCTTTTAAACCATGCGTGGCAGCTTCAGCAACATCAGCAGGCGAATCGCTGTAGGTACCCACCCTTGTCATACCATAAAATGACCCTATTGGCTGGCCAACACGTATTACATAGTTTTGCCCTAAAAAGTTCGGACCAGGGAATATATCGGCATTGCCGTCATTTAATTTGGTTACCTCGTTTTTATTGGCGGCAAATAATAAACTTGTTGACCATTGAAAATTATCGGTTTTGATATTTACAGTGTTTAAACTAAGCTCAATACCCGTGTTTCTCAAGGAACCAACGTTTTTATAAACATTAGCGGTTGTAAAACCGGCTGTCCATGGAATAGGAGTTTGCAATAAAATATCGCTGGTGTTTTTTACATAAAAATCAGCAGTGAAATTTACCCTGTCGCCAAATAAGCCTAATTCTAAACCTGCATCAAACATTTTGGTTCTTTCCCATTTCAAATCGGGATTGCCCAAATATCCTGGCAACAATGTTATTGCTGCTGCACCACCTAAAGCGGTTTGATTGGTTGATAACTGAGGGCGTGAACGATAGGGGCCAATTTCCTGATTACCTGTTATGCCATAACTGGTTCTTACCTTTAAGTTTGATACGGTTTTACTGTCTTTCAGGAAGTCTTCCTGAGATACACGCCATGCAATACCTGCCGATGGGAAAAAAGAGTACTTATTATTATCGGGAAACCTTGATGAACCATCATAACGGCCGGTTGCGGTAAATAAATATTTTTCATCAAGATTATAGCTGATACGACCATAATAAGAATTTAACGTCCCCGGCTGATACCCGCCTGGCCCATTGGGTAGGTTGTCAGATTCAGAAGCACTTTTAACAGCACCGGCACCTAAATTATTATATTGGTAAAAATCATCGATAAAATTTTGTGTTTCTGCTCTTACCCTTTCATATACGTCTTGGCTAAAAGATATACCTAACAGTGCAGTCAATTTTTGACGGTCATTGATCTTTTTATTCCAGGTCAGGTAGTTTTCACTTTGCCAATAATAATTTGTATTAGAATTGATATTAGCTACACCACCCTGGTCGGCAGATAAGTGCTGCAAGGAAAGAGACGAGTAAAAGTTATTTTTTTGGCTCCGCAGATCATACCCCAGATCTGTTTTAAACTCCAACTCTTTTGAGATTTTAAACAGGAGGTATACGTTACCCACCATTTGCTGGGTATTATTAATGGTATAGCGCTCGTTGGCAATTTGTATAGGATTTGGCGCTCCTTCAAGTCCGGCTATATCAAAATTTCCTGCCCAGGCACCATCTGGATATTTAATTGGAACAATTGGTACCTCTTCAGTTACGGCACGTGGTACGTTCAAACTACCATTACCATCAGTTACCAAACGTTGCCTGCTGGCTATTACATTAATGCTACCACCTATTTTTAACCAATCCTTAACATCGTTATCCATCGTCATTTTAATGGAGTAGCGTTTAAAATTTGATGTTGGAGTTAAACCATTTTGGTTTAAATAACCTAATGATAAACTATAAACAGATTTTTCACTACCACCCTGAATATTTAATTGATGGCTTTGTGAAAAAGCTGGTTTATAAGTTTCTTTTTCCCAGTTGGTGTTATAAAGAGGTTTGTCATTGGTATCAAACAACAAAGGGAAATTAGCATGGTTTAACGCCTTGGGCGGAGTTTGTACCGTTCCCGTTGGATCAAACTTTGCTCCGTTAGCAAATGATTGATTATAGATGTCAACAAATTGCTGTGAGTTAAGTGTTGGTAAATGCCTGGACAACTCGCTTATATTGGCATTCGCCTCATAGCTAATAGTGGCCGGGCCTTTTCTACCGCGTTTAGTGGTTACCATAATTACCCCGTTAGCACCACGCACCCCATATATGGCTGTTGATGATGCATCTTTCAAAACCTCAAGTGAAGCAACATCATTGGGGTTGATAGAATTAGGGTCAACTCCAACAACACCATCAACAACATATAGTGGATCAAGGTTTGAATTGATAGAACCAATACCCCTTATACGTACCTTTGCTGCTGCACCAGGTGCATTGCTGTTAACACTTACATCAACACCGGCAACCTTGCCTTGTAAGGCCTGCGATAAGTTTGGAACGGGTTTATCTAATAACTGCTCGGCCTTAACTGTGGTTACAGCTCCGGTAAGGTCAGATTTTCTTGCTGTACCGTAACCAATTACCACAACCTCATTCAAGTCTTTCGCCTGTTCAACCATCACCACATCAATGTTTTGGCGGTTGTTTATAGCTACTTCCTGGCTGTTATAACCAATAAAGCTAAATACCAATGTGCCGCTGCCATCAGGTACAGTTAATTTGTATTTACCGTTGGCATCGGTACTGGTGCCGGTGTTAGTACCCTTTAGTTTTACGTTTACGCCGGGTAGCGGGCCTTTGGCATCTGTTACTGTTCCCTGAATGTCAATCGCTTTAATTTCAACAGGGTTATTATCAGCGTCCTTCTTTTTTACCACAATTGTCTCCTGGAAAATTTTGTAAGTAAGTGGCTGATCTTTAAATGCTTCATTAAGCGCCTGGTCAATGGTAACCTTGTCTACATCTATAGTTATACCGCTGGCTTTTGATACATCTTGCTTATCATACATGAAATGATAGCCGGTTTGCTTCTCTATCAGGCGTAAAACTTTCTCTACAGAAGCGTTCTTTTGGCGCAACGATACAGTTTGACTGAATGTTTTGGCGCTCACATTGGTAAGAGCTGCAATTATTAAAATAGCAGTGAGTTTCATAACCAATATTATTTTGGATAGTTTAGACCATGCCAAAGGCACAGCCTTAGAATTAAAATTCATAAGTTTGTTGTGTTTGGGTTAAACATTAAGTTTCAATTCGTCGATTGCAATGATTATGGGGCCCAGGCATTTGGCCGGGAAAGTGGGTCGAAACACTTCCCGGTTTTTTTATACGCTGATTTTATACCATTTGCTTGGCAATAGTATAGGCTGGCCCGTTCATTAAGCTTAGCTTGCTGGGTGTATTTCTTTCATCATAGTAGTTTTTGTAGGGTGAATAATTGATTATATATTGGTGTTGTTTTTTGGCTTATTTAACGATGTATTAAAATACAATAATGTTTTTTCCTTCGATTCCCAGGTTAATACCTGCGTATTTCAACATATTTAATAACTCTGATGCTTTAACATTGCGCGATATACGGCCGGTAAATTCCTTTGCAGGTATCTTGCTTTTGTAAGAAACATCTACATCGTACCAACGTGCAGCCTGGCGTAATATCACATCTATCTCTGCATCCCTGAACTGAAAAATTCCGTTCTTCCAGGCTACCTCATCTTCTAAATCAACATCGCTAACCACTTTGCTTTGTCCGGTTGTATTTATTTGTGCCTGTTGGCCGGGTTTAAGCCTGGTGCTAAATGTTCCGTTTTTTATGTTTACCGCGCCTTCCAGCAGGGTCGTTTTCATAATACTTTCATCATCGTAGGCCATTACGTTAAAATGGGTACCTAAAACTTCAATTTCAGCACGATTGGTTTTAACCCTAAATGGCATAGCCGGTTTTTTGGTTACCTCAAAATAAGCTTCGCCGGTAATTTCAACTTGCCTTGATACGCCAGTGAAACGGGTAGGAAACTTTAATGATGAGGCAGAATTTAGCCAAACCTTTGTTCCATCGGGCAAAATAACCTGGTATTGCCCCCCACGAGGCGTTGCAATGCTATTAATAGAAGGAGCAGAGTTAGCATTAGCCAGGGCGGAAACATTGTATATTAATTGGCCGTCTGCCGCTTTTTTAATGATTGTATTACCTTGTTGGGCAAGTGTGCCATTTTGGGCATTGTCAAGTATAATTGTTTTGCCGTTAGCCAAAGTAAGCACAGCTTTGTTGCCACCTGGTAGGGCATCATGTAACGCGCGTTTTGCTTTTACTACCTGGTTTTGTGCAACCTTTTTAGGTTGGAAGTACAAGTGGAGGCCAAAACTAACAAAGAACAAAATAATAGCAGCAGAAGCAATTTTAGCCCAGAGAAATATATTGTTGTGAGTTTTTGAATTTGTGCCCAATGTATCAGTACCTAATATGTTTTTGAGTATGGTACTGGTTTTATCAGAATTGAATAGGGGGGCATCCGGTTTAAGGTCATCCCACGCCTGGCGTATAAGCAGGGAAAGTTCCTCATTGCCCGCGCCGGCGTTAATTATAGCAAATAGCTCATCGTGCTCTTGCGGAGTAGCTGTTTTGTTATAATAACGATCAAAAAGGTACCTTAACCTTAAGCTGGATATCTTCATTAAATATTTGTTCAATAATTGGTAGTGTAAAAAGCCGGGAGCTTTTAATTAGATGACACCAAAAGGATATAAAAAGGGGGTATTGGTTCCTAACTTTTTTTAAAAAGTATAGATACTATTATAATCATAACCGAAATATCAATATTCGACTGCACAAAACTGGTTATTGAGTGGGTAGCGCCTTGTAAATATTTCTTTACTGTTTCGCGAGAGAGACCCATTTGGTGGGCTATCTCATCGTACTTTAAGCGATTGTGGCGGCTTAACAAATAAACTTTTTGCTGCTGTGGTGGCAGGTGGTCAATCGCCTGATCTAATAAGCTATAATAAGTATCTAAACTCGAGGTGTCTTCAGGCGCCATTGCCGTAGCATTTTCTTCAAGGGTTTTTTGATGGATTCGCTCTTTAGCCAATTTACGCAGGCAGTTTAGCGCGTGGTTTTTTGAGATAACAAATAAATAAGCCCTGAAATTTTGTACAGCGGTTAATGTTTCCCGGCTCATCCATATTTTTAAAAATACATCTTGTACCACCTCCTCGGCCAGCTCAACCGAGTCGGTTATGCGGTAAATATGTGCACCCAAAAGCTGGTGATGGGTATTGAACAATTCGCTAAATGAGTGTTCATCCCCACAGGCCACCCTTAAAAGTAACTCTTTCTCACATGGTAATACCTGGTCAACCATAGGTAGTTATTGGTATAGGCAAATAATAAAAAATTTACTACAGTTGCAACCAAATAATGTTTTAATGTTAAAAAAGTATCACAATGCGTAAATTAGACACATTGTAATTGCCTAATCGTTAAATAATTAACAGTATTGAAAAGTGTAAGGCGGTTATTTACTATTAGAATAAGGATGGATTACCGCCCATTTTTATCTTGCCCAGATGCTTATAAGCGCTTTCGGTAGCTTCACGGCCACGGGCTGTACGCATTAAAAAGCCTTCCTGTATTAAAAATGGTTCATACACTTCTTCAATTGTACCTTCTTCTTCGCCTACAGCGGTGGCAATGGTTTTTAAACCCACAGGGCCACCTTTAAACTTGTCAATAATGGTAGATAAGATCTTGTTATCCATTTCATCTAAGCCATGCTCATCAACATTGAGGGCGTTAAGTGCATATTTGGCAATAGCTGTATCAATATTACCGTCGCCTTTTATTTGGGCAAAATCCCGGGTACGGCGTAGCAAGGCATTGGCTATACGTGGGGTACCACGGCTACGACGGGCAATTTCATAAGCGCCTTCGTCATTTATTGGTGTGCGTAAAATGGTTGCAGACCGTAGCACAATAGTAGTTAGTAGCTTAGCATCGTAGTATTCTAAACGGCTGTTAATGCCAAACCTTGCCCGTAGCGGGGCGGTTAGTAAACCAGAGCGTGTGGTAGCACCTACAAGGGTAAAGGGATTAAGCGAGATTTGTACCGAGCGGGCGTTTGGGCCGCTCTCCAGCATAATATCTATCTTAAAATCTTCCATAGCCGAATACAAATACTCTTCTACCAGCGGACTTAAACGATGTATCTCATCAATGAATAAAATATCGCCGGTCTCAAGACCGGTAAGCAGGCCGGCTAAATCACCGGGTTTGTCCAGCACAGGGCCCGATGTTATCTTGATACCCACCCCCATTTCGTTAGCTATAATGTGCGATAGGGTAGTTTTGCCTAATCCGGGAGGGCCGTGCAACAACACGTGATCAAGCGCTTCGCCACGCTGGCGAGCAGCCTGTACAAATATGCGCAGGTTAGCCAGTATTTTATGCTGACCGGTAAAATCTTCAAATACCTGCGGACGTAAAACTTTTTCTATATCACGTTCGGCAGGAGAGAGGCGTTCGCTATCCGGATCAAGATTTTCATTCATTGCCAACGAAATTAGTAATTTTTTTGTGAGTCGGAAAGTCAGATGTCAGAAAGTCCGAAAGATAAAAAAACACTTATCGCTCGATGAAGCATCTTTTGGACTTGGCGTCTTAACGGACTTTCGAACTTTGTATCACCCTTCGGGGTATTTTCTAAAAACACTGTTGATCTTCATCTGGATAACACCGAAAAAGGCTTCCTTAAATATACCTGATGACATTTTAGATGTGCCTGCAGTGCGATCTGTAAATATGATGGGTACTTCGGTTACAATAAAACCATGTTTAATAGAAGTATATTTCATCTCTATCTGAAAGGCATAACCTACAAATTTTATCTTATCAAGATTTAGCGTTTCCAGTACTTTTCGCTTATAGCACATAAAGCCGGCGGTAGCATCCTGCACATCAATCCCTGTTATAAAACGTACATATACCGATGCGAAGAAACTCATTAAAACACGGCTCATTGGCCAGTTAACGACGTTTACGCCTTTAATATAGCGCGATCCAATAGCTGCATCTGCACCATCTATACAAGCCTGCCTTAGTCTAAGCAGGTCATCGGGATTGTGAGAAAAATCGGCATCCATCTCAAAAATGAAATCGTAATGATGTGCAATTGACCACTTAAAACCGTGAATATATGCGGTGCCTAAGCCTTGCTTACCAGATCGTTCTTCTAAAAAAAGTTTTCCGTAGTACTCTTGTTGTAATTGTTTTACAATGTTTGCTGTACCATCGGGCGATCCATCATCAATAATAAGGACATGGAAATCATGAGGAAGGGTAAACACCTTGCGGATCATCCGTTCGATATTCTCTTTCTCGTTATAAGTTGGAATGATGACAATACTATCGGGCACGTAGCTGCAGATTTGGTTTTGTAAAGAACGCCGCTAAAATAATTTAATTTTATACGGCATTAAAATAAAAAACAGGAAAGTGGTGTGCTTTCCTGTTTTTTAAAAGTAATATTTTGTTTACAGGCGTTCGGTTTCAGAAGCTACCTGGTTAATACTAACAGGGTCGGTAATATAATTCCGTTCTTTCAGGCGCGGAGAAATAATTAAAAATGCAATTATAAACACGCATATAAATGCTACAAAAAACCATTCGTAATTAGCGCCCTTTAAATTTGTGGCCCACCAGCCACCATCTTCTATTGCACCGTTAACCATAGCTGTGATTAGATTTCCGAATGATACCACCAGGAACCAGATCCCCGTCATGGTACTCTTCATTGATTTTGGCGAATGTGTGTAAGCATACTCTAATCCGGTGATAGATACCAGTACTTCGGCTGCCGAAAGTATCATAAATGCCAACACCTGCCACCAGATAGATGGCGAACCGCCATGATCAAGGCTGGTATGTATAACGCCTATTACCACAAATGATAAAGCTGTTAACACAAGGCCCGTTCCCAGCCTGCGCAGTGGTGTTGTTTTTAGCCCCTTTTTATCGAGCCATGGATATACTATATAGTTAAAAAATGGGATAAACAGGAGCAGGAATACGGTGTTGAAAGTTGACAGTTGACCGGGATATATTGTGAATTTGGTAAAACCAAGGTTAATTACACGGTCCATTTTTTCGGCGTAAAGTGTCCACTCAGATAAACACTGGTCCCAAACGGCCCAAAATGCCAGTGCGAAAAAGAATACTGCCATAACCCGGTATACTGCTTTAACGCCTTCAACGCGTTCGGGGTCATAAGGCCCTTTGGCAACATCAAGCATGGATTGCCCCGGTTTGCGCTGGCTTAAATGCGTTAATGCATACCAGGTTATAAACACCAGGTTATTACGGTTTACACCCTGCGGAGGGACCTTTACATATTTTTTGCGGCCCGAAAAAAATATGATGGTAGCCAGCGCCATCAGCAGCCCAGGGATACCGAACGCCCATTTAGGCCCAAAGTGCTCATAAGTCCATGGAATGGCAACAGTTGAGATCATGGAGCCGGCATTGATACTGAAATAAAACCAGCCGTAAACTTTCGAAAGCAGGTCCTGGTTGCTGGCATCAAACTGATCGCCAACGTTAGCCGATACGCACGATTTGATACCGCCGGCGCCAATTGCAACCACCAGTAAACCTAATTCGAAACCGGTGAGGCCACCATCGAACGTAGCCAGCATTAAATGCCCTATGCAGTAAATTATCGATACATACAGGATAAGCTTGTATTTGCCGGTAAACCAATCGGCAATCATGCCACCTACAAATGGCAGCGCGTACGCTACCATCACAAACAGGTGATGCAGCTTATTGGCATGTGCATTAGCCTGGTCGGTTAAGGCCGGGTTATCCGCAGGGTTAAAAAATTGGTTCACTAAAAATAGTGTGAGCACGGAGCGCATTCCATAAAAGCTAAAGCGCTCTGCGGCTTCGTTCCCGATAATATACGGGACTGCCCTTGGAAATCTGGATTTTGGTTTTGCCGGAGCCGAAGCTTGTAGGTTTTCTGCCATACTTTTCTGAACTATTTTTGTCTAAAATACTATAATTAAATTGATCCGAAATTTTATACCGAGATTATTACAAACAGGGTTGTAATGTTTTGATTAGTGAGAGATAATGCAGTTTTAATTCTTTTTTTTGATAGGCACAGCGCTTCTGTCAATAACTGCCTGTGCTTTAGGGTCAACATATTCGGCATCCCTGTCCTCGGGAATATTGCGCATATCCAGGTTTTCTATGTATTGCCATTTGCCATTTTTAAGCTTGTATCCGTCATAGGTAAGGTCGGGGCCAAAGGTATCAGGCTTGTCTTTTAGCTTTTGATCGGGTGGGGCCAGGTGGTCAAATACAATTAAATTTTGATCGGGCACATAACGTAACAACATAGACGCCTGCCTGGTATATTCAAATATCACCCTTTTACGATTTTTTCCATTACCATCAAATACCGCCATACCTAAGTTTGGCTTATCATCTTTATCAAAAGAAAGCACCTCAATTATCTTTTTGGTAGATTTTATTGTGTTGCCTTTCCATCCCAACAAAACGTAGTATGGTTTTGCCGCCGCCACCCTAATTATTTTATAATACTGTGCCCCGTACCATTTACGATTGTCGGTAACTGAATCTTCGGGGTTTTTTAAAAGCGGGGAATAATCTTCCAGCGGATACATAAGCAAGTTGCTGCCTGTATTCATTTGTACAGTGCCATAAAAACGGTAGCTACCATCCTGGTTCATGATATGCCAGCTCAATATACGGAAGCGGTTATCGGGCGAGTTAATGATACTTATACTTTTTACCGAATCAAAAGGATAGTTAAAAGAGTGGGGTACTTTTAGCGCACCAACCAATAATTTAATAAACTTGTAATTAGCATTTTTACGCTCCAGATCATCCGGATCATTTATAAACCTTTTGCCTAAAGCTTTCAGGCTATCCTGATAGACACCTAACTCCTTCAGGTTTTTGCTTTCGTCAGAATGCTGCGCAAAGGAGGTGGTAAAAGTGAGTAACAGGAAAAAGGCTAAAAAGAAAACTTTCATCAAATATTTTATGATAAATACATTGCAGATACTAACGTAGTAACGGCTGCTAAATTATTAAAAAGAAATATTGATGTTATAACAAGTTTTCAATAACCATTGCGCTGGCACCGCCACCGCCGTTACAAATACCTGCAGCACCTAATTTACCATCATTTTGCTGTAAAACGTGTATCAATGTTACAATAATACGTGCACCCGATGCACCCAGAGGATGACCAATAGCAACAGCGCCACCGTTAACATTAACTTTAGCAGGATCGAGGTTTAATAATTTATTATTAGCAACAGATACTACCGAAAAAGCCTCGTTTATCTCAAAAAAATCAATATTATCTGATGATATACCGGCTTTATGTAAAGCCAGTGGGATTGCTTTTGATGGGGCAGTAGTAAAATATTCAGGTGCCTGTTGTGCATCGGCAAAAGAAACTATCCGGGCCAGTGGCTTAATGCCCATTGCTTCGGCTTTTTCTTTACTCATTAAAACCAATGCAGCGGCACCATCATTAAGGGTTGACGCATTGGCGGCTGTAACTGTACCTTCTTTTTTAAATACAGGCTTAAGGGTAGGGATCTTATCAAACTTTACTGCTTTTGGTTCTTCGTCATCAGCAAATAAGGTAACCTCACCTTTTTTATCTTTTAGCTCAACAGGGGTAATTTCTGCTTTAAACTTACCATCAGCCTGTGATTGTTGCGCGCGTTTGTATGATTCTATCGCAAAAGCATCTTGTTCCTCGCGGGTTACATTGCAATCAACCGCGCAAAGTTCAGCCGCCGATCCCATATGGTAATCGTTATATACATCCCAAAGGCCATCTTTTACAAGGCCATCTATAATTTGCCCATTGCCTAAGCGATAGCCATTTCGGGCTTTATCAAGGTAATAAGGTACATTGCTCATGCTTTCCATACCACCGGCCAAAATAATATCATTATCGCCATTGGCAATGCTTTGGGCTGCCAGCATAATAGCCTTCATACCGGATGCACATACTTTGTTTACAGTAGTAGCGGGTAAATAAGGTAAGCCGGCAAATATAGCCGCCTGTGTTGCAGGTGCCTGGCCCAAATTGGCCGATAGCACATTGCCCATGTATACTTCCTGTATATCAGATGGCTGCAAACCGGCTTTTTCAATAGCCGACTTGATAACTATAGCGCCCAATTGCGTTGCCGATAACGATGCTAAGCTGCCGCCAAAACTACCAATAGGTGTGCGTGTGGCAGATACTATATATACTTCTTTCATAAGAAAAATGCCTTTTTATAATGGTGTGGCAAATTTAGGATTTCTTATTATAGATAACGATAGAATCATAAAATATTATGCATGCATAGTATTTTATATTGAGATACAATTATTCAGAAGCCTTTTTTTTACGCGCGCTTTTCTTCCTCGCCTTTAAAGCCTCCTGCAGCAAATACTCTATTTGCCCGTTTGTACTGCGAAATTCATCGGCACCCCAAACTTCTATTTCCTTGAGTACATCGGGGTTTATCCTTAATATAAATGCTTTTTTCTCTGCCATGTTATATTATTGGGTTGCAGCTTGTTGTTGTCGCAGCATAATAATAACCAATCCCATAAATGCCAGAAGGGGCAATGGAGGTGTATTGGCTTGTTGCGTAACCTGGTCTATAGTAACTGTATACGGTTGCTTAAAATTAAAGGCTTTTTGGGTTACTTGTAAAATATCACCTTGTGTATTATTGGTTAAACTAAGCGATTTTGAGAACAGCTTTTTATATAGGTATGTTGCCTCAAAACCGTTATCCATTTTAAGGTTAAAATCTCTTTTCCATGTTTCGGGTACAAGTGTGCCAATGGTTTCATCTTCACCTTTGTTCACCAAAATGGTTCGGTTAAACCAGCCTTTACGTTTTATGGTGTAAGTTACCTGCGGCGTTTCTATAATGGCATCACGCTTAAAGTTTGACCGGTATCTTAGCTTCGCATAAACAAATTGGCCGTCGGTGAGTTCAAACTCCGGCTTCCAGAAGCCTTTTTTTACAACGGCTAATTCGTTTGTTCGTAGCTGGTCAATATTTCTATAATCGTCCATTATTAATGATATAAAGTGCCTGTGTTAACAATTGGGCTTACACTTCTGTCGCCACACAATACAACCAGCAGATTACTTACCATGGCTGCCTTGCGTTCTTCATCCAGCTCAATAATATTCTTCTCTTCCATCTTTTGTAAAGCCATTTCAACCATACCCACTGCACCTTCAACAATAAGCCTGCGGGCAGATATTATGGCCGATGCCTGCTGGCGCTGTAACATGGCATGAGCAATCTCTGGCGCATAAGCCAGGTGAGAGATACGGGCTTCCAAAACCTCAATGCCGGCACGTTCCAGGCGTTCATTTAATTCCTGTACCAAAAGTATCCCAACCTGCTCCGAGCCGCCACGCAGGGTAATGCTGGCATTCTCATCCTCGATATGGTCGTAAGGGAAAGAATTAGCCAGGTGCCTTACAGCAGCTTCGCTTTGTATATTTACATATTGCAGGTAGTTTTCAACTGCGAAAACCGCCTTTGCGGTGTCTTTTATTTGCCATACAATAACCGCGGCAATTTCTATAGGGTTACCTACGCTATCGTTCACCTTTAATTGTTGCCCGTTAAGATTAAAGGCTTTTAGTGATATCTTCTTTTTAACGGTGAATGGATTCACCCAAAAAAATCCATCTTGTTTAACAGTGCCCTGGTATTTACCAAACAAGGTAAGCACCTTAGATTCGTTAGGGTTTACTATGGTCAGGCCGGGTAAAATAAAAACAAAGTTTACTACAC
>NZ_JAQBOI010000188.1 GCF_028288105.1 Mucilaginibacter sp.
CCGACAAAATTGAGGGCGGCATTGAAATTTGGGATGGTATTTACTGGGGAGGAGATTTTGAACAGATAAAAGATCTGATAACCAATTACCAGATAACAGAAAAAGAAATAAAGTTTTTCACCGGTTACTCCGGCTGGACACCGGGGCAGCTTGATGACGAGTTACGCGAAGATGCCTGGATAGTGGCCAACAAGTTTGAAGCCGACAGCATATTCAGCAACAATGAGCATAACCTTTGGAAAGAGATCGTCATCAGCCTTGGCCAGCGCTATGCCCACATTGTTAACTTCCCGGAGAACCCTACTTTGAATTAATGAAAGAAAATTACTGAATAAAAAGCCTGTAACTGATATAGCTGCAGGCTTTTCTTTTAAAAGTATTAATTATTCTTTTGCCGCTGTTGTCTCAGCTTCACCTTTGGCATCTTTAAAAGATTTCATGCCTTCGCCAAGTCCACGCATTAATTGTGGTATTTTTTTACCTCCAAATAATAATAGTATAGCTATAATGATCAGAATTATTTCTGGTGCTCCCATGATTTTTAATATTTAATATTTTGATTGATATGAATAGATACGGTGTACGAACGCAAAAGGTTTCATAATAATATTTTATTTCCCTTCCATCTCCGCAGCCGAAGCTTCAACCGTTTGCTTTAATTTTTCTTTAAAAGCGATAAGGTTAGATACCAGATATTCATCGGCGGTTGATAAGATCTGTGCAGCCAGTATCCCTGCGTTTTTAGCCGCGTTAAGGGCAACAGTAGCTACAGGGATGCCATTGGGCATCTGCAGTATACTCAGGATAGAATCCCAGCCATCAATAGAGTTACTTGATTTTACCGGGACGCCAATAACCGGCAAGTGGGTTAAGGAAGCCACCATGCCCGGTAAATGCGCTGCACCACCGGCACCGGCAATAATTACTTTTATGCCACGATCTGCAGCGGCGCGGGCATAGCTAAACATCCTGTCGGGTGTGCGGTGCGCCGATACAACGGTTATTTCATAATCAACACCCAGCTCTTTTAAAACATCAGCAGCATCCTGCATAATGTGTAAATCCGACTTGCTGCCCATTATAATGGCGATCTTTGGTTGGCTCATGGTTATAATTTTGAAACGTCATTGCGAGGTACGAAGCAATCTCTTTCACGAAAGTCACCGACTTTTCTATAGGGGATTGCTTCGTACCTCGCAATGACGCGTGGTTTATGTTTATTTATCTAAGCGATTACCTTTAGCGTTTGCTGCACGTATCTTGCTTTCTCTATCGCTTTTTCTCTGTCATCATCTACAATGGTAACGTGGCCCATTTTGCGGAAAGGTTTAGTTAAGGCCTTACCATACAGGTGCACGTAAACACCGGCGCATTTTAATATTTTTTCGATACCCTGATAAACGGCCGGGCCTTCATATCCGGCTTCGCCTAAAATGTTTACCATAATGGCATTGCTCAGGCAGGCGGTATTACCCAGTGGCTGGTTAAATATCGCTCTTAAGTGCTGCTCAAATTGCGATACCACATTACCCTCGATACTTTGATGGCCGCTGTTATGCGGGCGCGGGGCAAGTTCGTTCACTAATATTTTACCGTCTTTGGTCAGGAACATTTCAACAGCAAGTATGCCTACTATATTTAGGGTTTCTGCTATTCTTTTGGCAATATTTTCGGCCTCCAGGTGTATATCAAAAGGCAGGGTAGAAGGGGATATTAAAAATTCTACCAAATTGGCTTCGGGGTTAAACTCCATCTCTACCAATGGGAAGGTTTTTACTTCACCATTCTCGTTACGGGCAACAATAACACCTATTTCTTTTTCAAAATCGACTAAACGCTCAATAAGGCTGGGTTCGGTAAAGGCATTGGTAAGATAACTTTCGTCAACCACTTTGTAAACGCCTTTGCCATCATACCCATCGCGGCGAAGTTTTTGAATATATGGGAAAGGGATATGGCTTGCCTTTAACTGCTCTGGCGATGATATTACCTGGAACTCGGCTGTTGGTATGCCATTTTCTTTAAAGAATTGTTTTTGCAATCCTTTATCCTGTATCAAACGGATAATACGTGATTGCGGATAAACGGCAACCCCTTCTTTTTCCAGCTGTTCCAGTGCGTCAACGTTTACTTTCTCTATCTCGATGGTAAGCAGGTCAACCTTTTTACCAAAGTTGTAAACGGTTTCATAATCGCTAAGCGAGCCTACAACAAACTCGCTGCAAAGCCGGCGGCAGGGTGCCTCGCGGTCTGGGTCGAGTACCTTAACGGTAACGTTATAATTTATTGCCTGCTGTATAAGCATGCGCCCAAGCTGGCCGCCGCCTAATATTCCTAATCGTAAATCGCCGTAAAATGCTTTCATGTATAGGCTGCAAATTTACCTAAATCTTTTAAAACAGTATGAACATTTATTATTTGTAACAGGCGCTTAAAATTATCTTGCAATAATGCTGGTTTAATTGTCACAAATTGAGTGCAATAACCCATAAAACCTTTAGAATTAGCCTCAAAAACCCTACCTTTGCGCTGTTTTTACACCACATATTTTTTCATGAAAACCAAAATAGCAGTAGCAAAAGGTGACGGTATAGGCCCGGAAATTATGGCCGCCGTACTCCGCATATTTGAAGCCGCCAACGTACAGCTCGATTACGAGTATGTAGAAATGGGTAAATCTTATTTCGATGCCGGGCATTCTACCGGGATGACAGCCGCAGCCAAAGAAACCATTGAGCGTTTAGGCTTACTTTTTAAAGGCCCAATGGAAACCCCAAAAGGTAAAGGCGTAAAAAGTATTAATGTTACTGCCCGCAAGGTTTGGAATACCTATGCTAACCAACGCGATTTCCGTTCATTGAACGGTGTGGATACTGTTTTTTCAAAAGCGGGGATCCCTATTAACCTTACTATTGTTCGTGAAAATATTGAAGATACTTACGGAGGCATAGAGCACTTGCTAACAAACGATGTTGCTGTTGGCCGCCGTATCATTACCCGCCCTGGTTCGGCACAGGTTATACGTTATGCTTTTGAAATGGCCCGCCGTAAAGGTTATACCAAACTGGCCTGCGGACATAAAGCTAACATCATGAAATTAACCGATGGCCTTTTCCTGGAAACCTTCCTGGAGATAGCTAAGGAATACCCTGATATCGAATCGTCAGATATTATTGTTGATGACCTTTGTATGAAGCTGGTATCGCGCCCGGAACAGTTCCAGGCTATCGTATTAACCAACTTACAGGGCGATATTGTATCTGACCTGTGCGCAGGTTTGGTAGGCGGCTTAGGCTTTGCCCCATCTGCAAATATTGGAGATAACATTTCCATATTTGAGGCTGTACACGGTACCGCGCCGGATATTGCAGGTAAAGGTATTGCTAACCCTACAGCCTTGTTACTGTCGGGTATATTAATGCTGCGTTACCTTGGTTTTACTACTGCCGCGGCCAATATCGAGAACGCTTTGCTTTACACGCTTGAGCAAGGTGTACACACCGGTGATTTTGGTGATCGTTCAATCCAGGCTGCTAATACAGATGGCTTTGCCGATGCGGTTATTGCTAACCTGGGCCAGTTGCCAGAAAAGGGTGCTGTTGTTGCACAGCCGGATATGGAAGTAAAAGCTAACCACGATCATCCGTTAAAAAATAAATTAACGGTTACCAGTACCACCACTAAAGAAGAAATGGTAGGGGTGGATGTGTTTGTAGAATCCAGCAAACAACCAAACGAGCTTGCCGCATTGGCACAACGCAAACAAACCGATAATTTCCAATTGGTGATGATATCAAACCGTGGTACACAGGTTTGGCCAACAGGTTCGATATTTACCGAGCTGGTGAACGAATACCGGATCCGTTTTGAAAAGAAAGACGGCACCAATATCACCCAAAAAGAGATCTTACATATTGCAGCCGATCTATCCGAAGATTTTAAAGTGTGCTCTGTAGAGTTCCTGATGAAGTTTGACGGTAAAATTGGCTACACCCTGGCACAAGGACAATAAGACTTTATAAATAATTCAAAATTCAAAAAGGCCTGTCATGCGACGGGCCTTTTTGAATTTTATATCGTTACTATGTACATGGGTGCTTTGGATATAACGGCATGGAAAAAGAGGTGGGTCATCCTGAGCCTGTCGAAGGGCGTGCAAAGGCATTTGATGGTTCGACAAGCTCATCATGGCATCAATGGCTTCAATCACTATCCAGCGTGCGTGTCTTCGCTATTGGTTCAGTTTCTTCGGGATTTATTTTTTTAACATACAGCTCATCAGCCAAAATAATAAAGATAGATAACAGCGGTACCGCCAGAATAATGCCTAATACGCCGGATAAAGTCCCCATAATAACCTGGCTTATGATGGTTAAAGCAGGGGGGATATCGATCATCTTTTTTTGAATGAGTGGTGTTACAACATTACTTACAATGGTTTGCGATATCATGTAAAGCAACGCGGTAATAATGGCCGTATTAAGGTCCTTAGTTAAGGCGATGAGTACGCCCGGTATCATTGCAGCCAGCGAGCCGAAGTTTGGTACTACCTTTAATAAGCCCGTCATTAATGCAAGCACCAATGCTACTGGTATACCTATAATACTTAAACCGATGGTAAGCATTATGGTTATTAATACCATGGATAACATCATGCCCTTAAGCCAGCCCTTTAATGCCTGGCTGGTACGGTCTATAACCTTTTTGGCCATAGGCTTATTGTTTTTTGGGAATAGCTTAATTATACCATCTTTATACAGCGAAGGGTGGGTGGTGAAAAATATCCCCAGGAATAAAATAATATAGATGTTGCCCAGTACCCCAAAGCTGGTACTGAAAAAGCTTTGCGCGGTTGCAAACAGCTTATCGGTATTATCGCCCGAGAAATATTGAAGTATTTTTGTGCCTATTGGGCCTTCTGCCAGTTTCGCTTTAAGGTTGCTGATGGTTTGGGGCAGGCTTTCGCTCAAAATAGCTACTTGCCCTTGTATAGTTGTGCCCATAAACCACAGTAAGGTTCCAAGTATCAGGAACGAACCTATAACTGAAATGCACATACAAAGGGTGCGGTTCCATTTTGTGCGGCGCTCAATTATATCGCCCAGGCCATGAAAGTAAACCGCGATAAGCGAGCCCGCCAGTACCATTAACAGCACGTTAAACGCCACACGTGCAATTAGTATGGCAACTACCAGCAAAGCCACAATGGCCACAGTATGCCATACCTTTTCAATATAGGTTAGTTCTTTTTTTGGTGAATTTTCAGTAGCTGGCTTTTTATCGGGCATTTTTATGCATTAAAGTATATCTACTTAAGGACACATATTACCCATAAAAGTTTTAAAGAATATTCCTTATATCAGCATAGACGCTGAATTTATTACTATGCAAGGCGTGGACGCCTGGCTTGGCGAAAATTTGTTAAATCTGATTTTACTGATGCGATGCCTGTACCTTGTAAAAATAGGCTATCAGCTTTTCTATATTGCCAATGCCGAAATGGTTTGCGCGTATCTGCTCAACTACTTCGGGTTCATCGGCCATAACTTCGCTCATCACATCGTTAAAGTTCTCGCTGGTGAGGTGCTGCATAGTAGCTGTGTTGCTGCCATAATAATAGCTCATTTTACGGCTGCCGCCACCACCGCCGCCGTCGCCACCAATTGAAATACCCACGCCGCCACCATATGATGTACCATAGGAGCCTGTACCAATGCCGATGCCGGGCGATACATGCACCTTTTTACCACCACCGCCGCCTTTGCCGGCGCCGCGTGTAGCGTAAATATTTACAGGGCCGGCAACCGCCACCCGTACAAAATCAAATTCTTTTTTGGCCCAGGTTTCGTTGCCGGGGGCGTGTGCTACCACAAAGCTATCCTTACCTGCCACAAAACATTGCAGGTCGCTTGTGCTTAGTCCGTAAGGTGTGCTTTTTTCTTCGTCCCTAAATTCAATAAACCCTTCATTGCGAATAGGGCCGTTGCCGCCCGGGTTTGGGTAAATATAACCGTTGGTTTTAACGCCTTTAATATCAATAAAATAGCCCGGAAGCCATTTTTGCGCCATTGCAGTAGTACTTGTTACGGCCATGCAGAACACAACCAGCGCTGCGGAAAGGATATGTTTTTTATAATTAGTAATCATAAGATTTTTTTGGCATTTGGCCTGTTTTGTAATAGTTGATCAGGTCGTCCATATCACCATAACGAAAAGTTTTATCTTTAATTTTAGCCACTACGTCGGGTTTGTCGGCCAGTATGGTGCTCATTACTTCAATAAATTGTTTCTTTTCCAGTTTGGTTACTTTATCCGGGCTTATGCCATAGTAATAGGTGGTTTTAACACCCCCGCCAACTGATGTGCCTACACCCACGCCCATACCAACGTTGCCTGTAAAACCGCCGGTATTTATCATCAGCGGGAAGCCGTTCTTCATAACTTTATTGGTGTAAAGCTTGGTTGGGTTATCAAGCACTACCGTCATAAAAGGGCTGTTTTTGAAAAGCACATTGTGCGATACCACAATGCTATCGTTGCCCATAACAAAAGAATTGATCTTATAATAAGGGATAGGGAACACTTCAGATTTTTCATCCGCACGATACAGCACCTGGTCGCCATCCTCATACTCGCCTTTGCGCGGAGGTGTCCATGATATCAATCCGTCAAATATCTCGCCGCTGGTATGGTAAAGCGTACCTGCATACCATTTATGTTGAGGGCCTTGAGCGTAAATGGTCGACCCAATTATCAGATAAAGGAATAATAATACTGCTTTTTTCATTTATTCATCTTTAAGTCCTTCAAATGGGTCTCTGAAAGGTGCGTGTGCAGGTGGCATTATATCGTATTTGTAAAAATAAAATAAGTTATCAATGTCCTTAAAACGCAGTTTTTTATTTTTTATTCTTGCCACTGCCTCCGGTTTATTAACCATTATTTTGGGCATAATTTCCATAAAGTTATTTTTATCGAGCACGGTTAAATTGTCAATATTTGGTCCATAATAATAGGTTGCTTCAATAACCATAGTTGATTGAAAACCTGTAGCACCTATACCTGTTGCTTGTGCTTTTAGTGCGGATACATCACTTTCATAAAGTTTCAGATCATTTTTAGAAGATATAACCTGGACAACCGGTTTATGCTCAAATAGCGGGTTCTTTGATATGGTAAAACTATCTATCATCCCGTCGTCATCCTTATCTGTAATAAATGCACTGATGTCGTCTGTGCTGATCTTAGTTTCAGGTGCATCTTTATCCTGCTTAAAATAAATGTAGACGGTTTTTTTGTTGCTTCCTTTTGGTGGATACCAAGAAACAAGACCCGATATTTTTTGGCCCTTTAGGTTATAGTAAGCCCCTTTGATCCATTGTTTCCAGAAAAGTCCAGCCTTTGCAGTAATTGTAATACTTAAAATACAAAGCAGGAGTAAAATTTTGCGCATAATGGTTTAGATTTGAAACCAAATATAAAATATTTTTTGACATGATAACTGTTGATCTGCGCAGCGATACCGTAACAAAACCCACACCCGGAATGCTTGAAGCCATGTGGAGCGCAAAAGTAGGCGATGATGTTTTTGGCGAAGACGAAACCGTTAATGCGCTGGAGCAAAAAGCCGCTGATGTGTTTGGTATGGAAGCCGCAATATACTGCCCATCGGGTACCATGACCAACCAGATAGCCATAAAATGTTTTACCCAGCCGCTTGATGAACTGATTGCCGACCAAACCGCGCACGTTTACCGTTACGAGGGTGGGGGCATTGCCTTTAACTCGGGTGTATCAACCAGGTTATTGAACGGCTACCGCGGCATACTTACCGCCGAAATGATCGAACCTGAAATTAACGAAGAGAATATCCACTACCCGCATACCAGTTTGGTAGTGCTGGAAAATACGGTAAATAAAGGCGGCGGTAGCTGCTATACCCTCGAACATATTAAACCCATTGCAGAACTGTGTAAACAGCGTGGCCTGAAGCTACATTTGGATGGTGCCCGCATATTTAACGCGCTTGCCCATACCGGCGATAGCGCAGCAGATTACGGTAAGTATTTTAATGGTATATCGGTATGCTTATCAAAGGGGTTAGGCGCGCCTGTAGGTTCGGTTTTACTGGCTGATAAGGCTACCATTAAATATGCCCGCAGGATTCGTAAAGTATTAGGCGGCGGCATGCGGCAAGCAGGTTTCCTGGCAGCAGCAGGTATTTACGCGCTCGACCATCATGTAGAACGACTGAAGATTGATCATGCACATTCAAGGATATTAGGCGAAGAACTGGCAAAAATGCCGTGGGTAACCAACGTTGTGCCAGTTGAAACTAATATTGTTTTATTTGATACCGCCCAGCCCGCAGATGCCATACTGGCTAAGCTTGCGAAAAAAGGAATTAAGGCTAACAGTACCGATACCCACCGCATCCGTTTTGTAACCCATTTAGATATACACGCCGAGCAAGTGGAGTATGTGGTGGATGTGTTGAAAGGATTGTAAACCATAAATTGTCATCCTGAGTTATCAAATCCCGTGGCCTTTGAAGGTGCAATGACAGATCTTTGCGGGAGGGAGCATGACCGACTATTATAGTGCATGTTTGCCTGTGCCACGTTTGGATTTAATGGTGACGTTACTTTGTCAGTAGCTTATTTTTAAACCAATCATTATCAGTTATTTATGCGTGCGCGATGGTGTTCACGGCCGTGAACGTGAACACTTCTCACGCTATTTACTAAAATTGTCATAGGTAGGAACGAAGAATCTATCCGCCGACATGTATCTTCGCGAACAGATCCTTCACTATGTCAGGATGACAAAAATGTATTACTTGAATATTATAGTGCGTAATTAATTTAATTAGTACTTAAAACTTATGGCCTAATTCCATGTTGTATCCTACACATGAATCGCCTGATAAAAAAACTTGAAAAAATTGGTCGCGACCCAAAAATAACAGCGAAAGCTGTTGGGCTGCGCTATGTATCAGATTCAACGCCCGGCTATACCCGTAAGAAAGCTGGTAAAGGGTGGAGTTATTTAAATGCCGATGGCAACGTGGTGAAGGATAAGGAATTAATACAGCGGTTTAATAAATTGGTTATACCACCCGCATATACCAACGTCTGGATCTCCCCGCATGAGAATGGGCACCTGCAATTTACTGGTACTGATGCCGCAGGGCGCAAGCAATATCGTTACCACAGCTATTGGAACAAAATACGTAACCAGTCTAAATATCACAGGCTGCAAACTTTCGCCTCGCATTTACCCGCTATACGCAAACAGGTAGACCTGGACCTTGCCCGCCGCAAACTCGACCATGAAAAGGTTGTCGCCCTTGTGGTACGCCTTATGGAGCTAACCAGTATACGTGTAGGTAATGAATCGTACAAAAAACTTTACGGCTCGTTTGGCCTCACCACGCTAATGGATAAGCATGTGAAGATTGAAGGCAGCCAGTTGAATTTTCAGTTTAAAGGCAAAAAAGGGGTAATGCACAAAGTGGCCCTGCAAAGTAAAAAACTGGCCAGGCTGGTAAAACAGTGCCGCGATATACCGGGTAAGGAATTGTTCCAATATTATAATGACGATAACGAACGTTGCACAATTGGTTCGGGCGATATAAATAATTATCTGAAAGAAATTACCGGCGAAGATTTTACGGCAAAAGATTTTCGTACCTGGGCGGGCAGCGTTAGCGCCCTGTACGCATTTAAAGAAGCCGGGGATTTTGATACAATAACTGAGTGCAAAAAGAAAATAGTGAGCGTGCTTGATGAAGTGGCCATAAATTTAGGCAACACCCGCACCGTTTGCAAAAAGTATTATGTGCACCCTACAGTACTAAAAAGCTACGAAGAGGGCACTATTTTTAAATACATCAGTAAGCTTGACGAAGATAAAGACATCAAATCTGCTGAACTAAATATGGCCGAAAAAGTATTGTTGGAGATATTGGAGAATGAAAAACTGGCGGAGGCGAGTTAAATATCATCCATAAAAAAGGTTGGCCAGGCTCGCCCCGGCCAATCTTCATAGGTTAACTATTAACTGATCTGATTATTATTTTCCTTTTTTGGTATAAATGTAAACCACACCATATTTGGCCTTGTCGCCATATTTTTTTACGGTTTCGGCACTATTGCTCACACTCATTCTGTCGATATCAAAAGCGGATAGCTTTTTCATTTCCTTTTCGCTGGCTACTTTGCCATCTATTACTATTAGTTTATCAGATATCCGGTTAACGCTTGTAATGTTGGTGCTGTATACATAATTACCGTTAGTGCGTAATTCTTTAATTACTACGTCGTCCTTTACTCTTATACCATTTACTGTGCTAAGTTTAAGGGGCGACGAATGATAGGCAATGACATTACCGGTACCCACATTACCACGAACCCTGTATTTAACATCCTGGCTTTTATTACCGTTTATATTAACAAAGGCCGTATCAAGCACCACCTCTCTAATTTCATCTGCCGGGATGGTTGATGCAGTACCGCGAGCAATGACAGTTAAATTGTTAACCGTGCCTTTTAAGCCTGATAGATCGTTAACCACCGCTAAATCAGAACCTTTAAGGCCTTTTAGGTCTTTTTGTATCCTTATATTGGTTAACTGACGCCTGCTGCCCAATTTTTCGGCCAGTGCTTTGCCCGCTTCAGAATCTTTTGTGGTGATGAATATAATGTCTTTATTGTTGTTAAAGTCGTATTCACCATTCCCACCAAGTATGCGGTTTACATCATATGCGCCTACAATATTAATGGTTGATATAGTTGATGGGTTTACCTTAGAGAATGCTTTGTTATCAATCTTTTTTCCATTCAACACAATGTTCATGGAGTCTATCTTGTTACTGTTATTATTATCAGACCTGATATAGAACCTTTGCTTTTTACCGGTATCGATATCAATTACCGTGTTGTAAGTAAACGCTAATGTTTGTTTGGTTTTAGCAGTATCTTTTGTTGTTTTAAGTGCAGCTGTTTTCTCTTTTTTAAGAGGTACAGTATCTGTAATAGACATTGCTGTATTGGTAGCTTCCTTAATAGCTAATGTAACCGGTTTAATAGCAATGGCTATTTTATGGCTGATAGGTTTGGCTATTTCTGCCCTTGATAGTGTAAATACTAATAACAGTACAATAACAGCAGGCACTACAAACGCATAACGCGTTAATGTAAACTTCGAAGATCTTTTAGCGTTCATCATAATTATGCGTTTTTTTATGGTTGATATATTAAAATGGTTTACAATGCCGGGTGTGGTAGCATTAAAGCTTACGTTTACCAGGCTATATTGATAGGTTTTACTATCGAAGCCTTTATTCAGGATCTTCCTATCAGTTATAAATTCAATGTTTTCGCGCACGGCTCTTTTCATCAGCCATATACCGGGGTTAAACCAGTAAAATATACTGCTTAGCTCGGCCAGCAAAATGTCAATAGTATGCCAGCCGTTAACGTGAACCTGCTCGTGCAACAAAATTGCCTTTAGGTCGGCAGGGCTATGGTTAGCCGGATTAACGTATATACTGCGCCAGAAAGAGAAAGGCGCGGCTTCGCCCTCAATGATCCTCACATCATGGTCATGGATCTGCGCCGGCTGCGATCTGCGGTATAATTGGAATAGCGAAAACAGCTGCATCATTAGCCTAAAAGCTAAAAAAATTGCACCGGCCCAAAATATCACTGTTGCCCATTGCCAGTAATCAGGCTGGGTGAGGGGTTTTATAAGTGTTTCGGCGGGCGCCTGCCAATTTAAAACCACGGTTTGTACCGGTTTGGTAAGCGCCTCATGACGCTGAGCGAAACTGCTTAGATCAATTTTTGGGTAAAGGGTAGCAAACAGTATGGCAACCAATAAATATGCCCTGTTCAGCGTATAAAAGGTAAGGTGGCGTAACACCAGGTAATAGCCTGCGCAAAACAGCAGCAGTGCAATATTTACTTTAAACAGAAAGACAAATAAGGCCGGCATGGTATTAAGGTTTAGGTTTTTCTATCAGGTTAAGAATCTCTTTTAGCTCGGTAGCGCTAATCTTTTTCTCGTTAGCGAAAAAGGTAACCAGGTCTTTATAAGAGTTTTTAAAGTAATCGCTTACAAAACCGCTCATAAACCTTTTTTTATATTCTTCCTCTACAATGGCGGGGGTGTAGCGGTACGAGTTACCCAGCTTTTCGCCGGTTACAAAGCCCTTGCGTTCCAGGTTTTTTATGGTTGATGCCAGGGTGGTGTAAGGTGGTTTAGGCTCGGTCATTTGATCAAGAAAATCTTTAATAAAACCAGTGCCTGCCTGCCATACGGCTTGCATCGCTTCTTCTTCTTGTTGTGATAATTTTTCCATTCTATCTACGATTGTTTCGTAAATATACGACTATTTCGTAATGATGCAAATTGTTTAACAAAATTTAACAAAATATTTCCTGCGGATCTCAGACTGTTCAATACCATACAACATAGCACATCGTTTTATAAATCAGTTATTTATGATAATGTGGATTGCTAACGTGCAATTTGTATTAGTTTTGAACCCGATACAGTTTAAATATCAAATTATATTAATTATGCCCTTCACAACTACTGTTATAACCGGCGCAACATCTGGCATAGGTAAGGAAACAGCTATGGCACTTGCAAAAAAAGGCCATGCAGTTTATCTGTTAGTGCGCGATACCGAAAGGGGCGAACGCCTTAAGCAGGAGATAATAACAGCCACAAAAAATAAAAATATTTATGTAGTGTACTGCGACCTTGCCAATATGAAAAGCGTGCGTAATGCTGCCGGCATACTAAAAAATGGCTTACTGGCTGTTAATGTATTAATAAACAATGCCGGTGGTATTTTTGCCGAACGCCTGGAAAGCAAGGATGGTTTTGAAATGACCTTTGCAGTGAACCACCTTGGGCATTTTTTACTGGTAGAAAGCCTTTTGCCTTTATTGCAGAAAGGGCAGGCGCGCGTTATAAATGTAAGTTCGGAAGCGCACCGTATGGCCAAACCAAACTTTAATGATCTGCAATGGGCTAAACGCCCATATTCGGCATGGAAGGCTTATGGTACTGCAAAACTTTTTAATATATATTTTACCCGTTCGCTGGCATTAAAGTACGGCCCTAAAGGGATTAGTGCTTTTGCATTACATCCCGGTATGGTTAACACGGGCTTTGCTGCCGGCCTTACAGGTTTTAATAAAACATTAATGTGGCTGGCACGGCCATTTATGATATCGGCCGAGCGTGGCGCCCAAACCAGTATTTACCTGGCATCCGCTGCCCGTGTTGATGCTAAGAGCGGCAGATATTTTAAGAAACTAAAGACGGTAAGCCCATCTGCAACAGCGGCTGATGAGGTAGGTCGTAACAGGTTATGGGAGTTAAGTATGGAACTGGTTATACCGTTTTTAAATTAGCGCCGTAAAATTTTTGTGGCTACTGTCATTATACAGTAAATTATATTAGTTTAGAAGTTTAAACGCACAACCCCAATATGACTATCAATAAAAAATTACTGGCCACAATGGCGCTGCTATCTGTAGTAGTATTTATGGCTATGGCACCAGCCGCCCCCACTGATGACGAAAAATTTAAGAACCTTAAGGTTTTACCAAAAGATATTTCAAAGGAAGAAATGCATAAGGTAATGGAAGAGTGGGAGCATGCGTTAGGTGCACGCTGCAGCTTTTGCCATGTGCGTAACGAAGAAACCAAGAAGATGGATTTCGCGAATGATGCCAAACCGGAAAAAGCAATGGCCCGCGAAATGTATAAAATGACACAGGCTATCAACAAAAAATATTTTCACGCTAAAAAAGATAGCACGAACAGGATAATGGAAAGCAATATTAATTGCTACAGCTGCCACCGTGGCGTATCGCACCCCGAGGTTGTAAGGGCATCAGAGCTGCCGCGCCCGCCACGTGCAGTGCAGCCAGCACCGGCTCCTGAAAAGAAACAGGAATAAGGTTAAGGTTTAACCACAGAGGCCACGAAGATTTTCACAGAGGGCACAGAGAAAAAAACTCTGTGTCCTCTGTGTTTATGGATGAATCGATCCTCTGTGTGCTCTGTGGTAAAACCCGCAAAATACCTACAAATTCTGAGCTATAACAAAACCACTGGCCCACGCCCATTGAAAGTTGTAGCCGCCCAGCCAGCCGGTAACATCCACACATTCGCCACCGAAGAACATACCCGGTACTTTTTTAGCCTCGAGGGTTTTGGATGACAGTTCGTTGGTGTCTACGCCGCCTGTCATTACCTCAGCTTTATCGTAACCTTTGGTACCTGCAGGTTTTACCTTGAACTCGTGCAACAGGATACTAATGTCTTCCACCTCGGTTTTTGTTAACGATGCAAGGTTCTTATCCGCAGGGATATAATCAACCAAAGCCTCGGCAAATTTGCGGGTGAAAAGGTTTGAAAGAAAAGCCAGCAGCATTTTCTTGCCATTTTGCTCGCGTTCGTGCAGTATCAATTCAATAATATCTTTACCGGGCAGCAGGTCTATAAAAATGTTTTCGCCGGGTTTCCAGTATGATGAGATCTGCAATATGGCAGGGCCGCTCAGTCCCCAGTGGGTAAACAGAATGTTCTCTTCAAAACTTGCCCTGTCATTCCAAACCCTGCAAAAAATACTGTTGCCAGATAATTGCTCGTACCACGGCAAATCTTTACCGGTAATGGTAAGCGGTACCAGGGCAGGGGATGTTTCCGTAACCTGCATCTCAAATTTGCGGGCAATACGCAGGCCAAAATCGGTAGCGCCCATTTTTTGAATAGGTAGCCCGCCGCTGGCAATAACTACTTTGGGCGCGGTTAAAATCTGCTGTTTACCGTTCCTTGTGATAGTAATATTAAAGCCGTCCTCTGTTTGTTCAATGGCCGTAACTTCGGCATCGCACCAAATTTCCTGGTCAAGATCATTGCATAGGCTGGTAAATACATTTACCACATCCTTTGCCTTATCGCTTGTAGGGAAAAGCTGACCCAAGGTCTTTTCTTTGCCCTCAATGCCATAAGTCTCAAAAAAGTTCACGGTATCGTCTACGGTCCACTGCGCTAAAGCCGAGCGACTAAAATGCTCGTTCTGCGATATGAATTGCTTGTGGGTAGTATACAGGTTGGTATAATTACACCTGCCGCCGCCGCTAATCAATATCTTGGTGCCAACGCGGTCGTTCTTTTCCAGTACTAAAGTCCGTTTGCCTAAAAAGCCGGCTTGCACAGCGCACATAAGTCCGCAGGCACCGCCGCCAATAATTATAGCATCAAAGTTTGATTGTTTTGTTAAATTTGCTGTCATGGATGATGTTGCGCAAATATCAGAATTTGGAAAGATACTTATCTTTTTAATTACAGGCGTTGTAATGATTGGTGCATTATTTTTTGTGAACCGACTTTTAGCGCCCCGTAACCCTAATTACGAAAAGCTAACTACCTACGAATGTGGCGAGGAGCCAACCGGTAACGCATGGTTGCCTTTTAACTCGCGTTTTTATGTTATAGCACTGGTTTTCTTGCTGTTTGATGTAGAGATGGTATTCGTTTTTCCGTGGGCTACGGTATTTGGTAACCGCGAAATATTAGCGCTTGATGCCCGCTGGGGATGGATCTCGTTAACTGAAATGTTTATATTTTTAGGGATATTGATACTGGGCCTGGCCTACGTTTGGCGCAAAGGTGACCTTGACTGGATAAAACCAAACGTTACTTTACCACAAACAGACGCCCGTATACCGCAGACATTATACGATAATCTGAATGCCCAACAAGGAAACTTTAAGGTAAGGGAATTTAGTTTAGAAATGGCAGCAACTGTTAAAACTGAACCTGTACCTGCTGCTGCAACAGCGCCTGCTACTACCGAAGTGCGTAAACCCATGTTTAAACCAAGTTTTAAAAAGCCAAGCAATGACGCCTGATCTGACTAATGAAAGCGGTGGTGTAGTTGTCACCAAAATGGACGACCTGCTTAACTGGGCAAGGTTATCATCACTATGGCCATTA
>NZ_JAQBOI010000193.1 GCF_028288105.1 Mucilaginibacter sp.
TACCGGGTGGTATTGGTGGCGATGGTTACAAGATCTATCTGCTCAACAAAACCTATAAATTACCGGCCAAAAAAGTATTTTGGGCTATCATGTTCGATAGGCTCAGCGGCTTGTGGGCTATAGGCCTTATAACCGTAGCATTGATATTTTTGATCCCGCAAATAGATGTACATATAGGTATCCCTTTAAGCATCTTCATCGTAGCCACTATCATTTACTATTTTGTGGCCTACAAGTTTTTCAGGGAGTACACTCATTATTTTTGGCAGGCGCATTTAAAAGCATTGGCGGTACAATCGCTACAGGTAACGGCCATTGTATTCATACTGTTCGGACAAGATTTTACCGGTAAGTTCTCGCCTTATTTGCTGTCGTTCCTGATATCAGCGTTAGCAACTATTATCCCGATAAGCGTTGGTGGTGCAGGTATCCGCGAAACTGTATTTCAGCAACTATCAAAGGTGTTCCCTATGGATATGGATCTGGCGGTTTTCCTGCCGATATCTTTTTACCTGATCTCTATCATCGTGGCGTTATCCGGCATTTATTATGTGCTGCGCCCAAGCCGATTGGAAGAGGGTTTGCCCAAAACAGAAGATAATTTGGAAAATCAGCAGGCTTAAAATATTTAATATTGAGCTGGTTTTCTGAACCCCAATAAAAGGTAATATTTGTGCAATTTATCTGATACAAACGTTATTTAGCTAAACCTTATTTCCTAATTTTGTGTTTCTAATAAACCCGAAAGCTAAGAAATGAGCGATTTTAATGATTTTAATAACCCGCAGGTTGCGGCATTGCCCCGTCATTTAAAGCAATTTATTGTAGACCAGCACTACGAACATTACACCCCGGTTGACCATGCCGTTTGGCGCTATGTAATGCGCCAGAATTACAGCTATCTAAAAGATGTTGCGTACTATCCGTATATCCCGGGCTTGCAAAAGGCGGGGCTAACCATCGAGAAAATCCCCGATCTGCAGGATATGAATAACGCGCTGGCCAAAATTGGCTGGGGTGCCGTAACTGTTGATGGTTTTATACCGCCCGCCGCCTTTATGGAGTACCAGGCTTACCGTGTGCTGGTTATTGCTGCCGATATCCGCCAGTTAAAACATATAGAATATACACCCGCTCCGGATATTATACATGAGTCGGCAGGGCATGCGCCCATAATTGCCGATAAAGATTACCACGAGTATCTGAGCTATTTTGGTTCGATAGGTGCAAAGGCCATGTTTAGCGCGCAGGATTTTGAATTGTATGAAGCCATAAGGGCATTATCCATATTAAAAGAAATGCCCGATGCGGATGAAGCCGAAATAAAAAAGGCCGATGAGCTGGTTGCCTGGCACCAGGAAAACATGGGCGAACCATCTGAAATGGCCCTGCTTAGCCGCCTGCACTGGTGGACGGTAGAGTACGGACTGATTGGTACGCTGGATAATCCAAAGATCTACGGTGCGGGTTTGCTATCCTCGATAGGTGAGAGTGCCAGTTGTATGCAGGAACAGGTTAAAAAACTGCCTTATACTATTGATGCCGTAAACTACAGCTACGATATTACCAAAACGCAACCACAGTTGTTTGTTACCCCAACCTTCCAAAACCTGATTGATGTGCTGGAAGAGTTTGCCGATACCATGTCGTTCCGCCGTGGCGGGGCATACGGGTTGCAAAAAGCAATTGATAGTAAAAATACCTGTACCGCGGTTTACAGTTCGGGCCTACAGGTGTCGGGTACATTTACCGAGTTCTGGCCTGATAAAAATGGTGAGCCTATATTTATTAAAACAGGTGGCGAAACAGCTTTGGCTGTAAACAATAAGCAGCTAAAAGGGCATGGCAAAAATTATCATAAAGACGGATTTAGCTCGCCGATTGGTAAACTTAAGGGTTATGAAAAATCGCTGGAAGATTTTACTTCCGATGAATTAAGAACCGCCGGAATTGAAACCGGCAAAGAAATTTCCCTGACTTTTGAGAGCGGTATAACCGTGTCCGGAAAAGTGGCGGATATTTTTACAAAAAATAACAAAAATGTGCTAATTAAGGTTGAAAAATGTACGGTTTTGGACGAAAAAGGGCGAGTCCTGTTTGACCCTTCATGGGGTATTTACGACATGGCCGTGGGTGAGCAGATAACCTCTGTATTTTGCGGCGCCGCCGATAAAGATGCGTTCCTGGAGATAACTTATAAATCAAATACCGGCACCCATCATGCCGAGTATGACCAGAAGACTAAAGAGCTTCATGAATTATATCAGCAGGTAAGAAACCGCAGGCATAACGGCGGCGACCTTGGCTTTTTAGGGAATGTGTGGATGATGCTCCAAAAATTTCACCACGACGATTGGCTGTGTGCCTTGGAAATATTAGAACTGCTTGAACATGAAGGTATTGAACAGGAGTTAGCCGCCGATGTAAAACAGTTCTTAGAAGGAAAGGCCGCTGCCCAGCCCGAATACAAAAAGCTAATAAGCGATGGGTTATATTTGATAAAACACCCGGTAGAAGAGAAGTTGGTAGTTTAGATAACAATACTAAATTTGCATATCTATACACAATTAAGTCCCCCTGTAGGGGGTTAAGGGGGTTTATGAATATCATTATAACGGGCGCCAGCAGCGGCGTAGGGTTCGAAGCTGTATTAGAGTTAATATTATCGGGCAAGCATAAAGTGATTGCCCTGGCGCGATCGCAAGATAAGCTGGAGAAGTTACTGGAAATTGCCAAAGGCCTAAATCCTGATTGCGAAGTATATGCCATCGCATTTGATATCGTTCACGATGATTATGCTGGCCTGCAGCAATTTATTACCGCCAATTTTGATGGCAGGGTAGATGTATTGGTGAATAATGCCGGGGTATTAATAAACAAACCCTTTACCCAACTGCTGGAAACCGACTTTGTAGAAATGCTGCAAGGCAACTACATAGGTCATGTGCGTATTATTCAAAGTTTACTAAGGTTTATGGTCGATGGATCGCACATTCTTAATATAGGTAGTATGGGCGCCTTCCAGGGCAGCGCTAAGTTTAACGGCTTGCTGGCTTATTCGGCAAGTAAGGCCGCTTTGCATACGCTAACAGAGTGCCTGGCCCAGGAACTGGTTGAACAGGGCATCAAAGTGAATTGCCTTGCCTTAGGCTCAGCACAAACCGAAATGCTGGAACAAGCCTTCCCAGGCTACGAGTCGCCGGTTATGGCGTTTGAAATGGGTAAATACATCGCCGACTTCGCAGTAACAGGTCACCGCTTTTTTAATGGAAAAGTACTGCCGGTAGCTGTGTCAACGCCGTAGTTTCGGCTAAAGCCGGATTTTTTTTCTTTACTATCCGTCCCATAGATGGGACGGATAGTAAGTAATCCACTGAGATAATTCATTGCCGTTGGCTTCAGCGAACGGCACACAAAGGTATTCTATCGGCTTTAGCCAAATGCTTTATTCCTTACTACTAATTTTTACAAATTCGTTCACCACAACTTCAGTAACATAACGTTTTACATCATCTTTGTCGTTATAATTACGTGATGCCAGTTTGCCTTCAATAATAACGGCGTCGCCCTTTTTTAAGTAATTTTCTGCCATAGTTGCCTGTGTACCCCAAAAAACAATGTTGTGCCATTGGGTATCGGTAATCTTTTCGCCTTTGTCATTTTTATAACTTTCGTTAGTGGCAATTGATAAACGAACCATTTTGCGGTTGTTGTCAAAAGTCCTTACATCCGGGTCCATACCTACATTGCCCATCAGTCTTACGCTGTTTTTAATAGTTGCCATTTTATATTACGTTTTACGTTTAGATAATTATTAACAGCACAAATTTGCGGCTTGGGCTGAAGATTAGTCGGGTACTAATTAGTTATAAGCGGTTATATCCGTTTGCAAACGTTTGCAAGCGGATAATTAAATTGTTATCTTTAGGCTATGATCGCAGAAAGAAAATGTTTGGATTGTGGCACATTACTGCATGGCCGTGCGGATAAAAAGTTCTGTAACGACCTGTGCCGCAATAATTACAATAATCAGCTTAAT
>NZ_JAQBOI010000286.1 GCF_028288105.1 Mucilaginibacter sp.
CCGATTATATCATTGAAATACCATTAACCGGCGAAACATTTGTACCGCTATTGGCAACTATACCACTACAGTTGTTATCATACCACATAGCGGTAATGCGCGGTTGTAATGTTGACCAGCCACGTAATCTGGCAAAATCAGTTACGGTGGAGTAAGCTCAGATTTGAGATATTAGATGTGAGATCTGAGACTGCAATAGTTTCGGATCTCACATTTTTTTTGCGGTAGATTTTTGCTGAGATTCTGTCTCCTATCTCACATCTAATATCTCACGTCTGCCTAAGCCGGCATATGCTGCATGGTTTCGCTCAAATCTAATTGCAAGCCCTGTGCAACAGCCATACCAAGGCTAATATCTGCCCTAAACCAGTGGCAAAGTTGCCTGTTGGTTATCTCGTCCTTTTTAGGGCCCTCAATACCACTCATAGAATGTACTATGTTTTTGATCAGATCTTTTTTGCTCTCATCGCTCATCAGGCGGTATAAATTGCCCGGTTGTGTGTAATGATCATTATCGCCTTCGGCGTTGCGGTCATACCAGTCGGCTACTTGTGCGTTAATATCCCATGCCGGTTCCTTATAACTCTGGTCTACCTCAATATCATCAAAGCTATTTGGGAAATAGTTGGGGTTTTTGCCCTGGTTGCCGTCTACACGCATTTGGCCATCGCGCTGGTAATTATTCACCATAAACGGGCAACGGTTAACCGGTATTTGCTCATAATTAGCCCCAAGGCGATAGCGCTGCGCATCGGGGTAAGAAAGTATGCGCCCTTGCAGCATCTTGTCTGGCGAGTAGCCTATGCCATCTATAACGTGTGCCGGTGCAAAGGCCGCCTGCTCTACGTGTGCAAAATAATTATCAGGGTTCTCGTTTAGTTCCAGTACGCCCACATCAATCAGCGGGTAATCGCCATGCGGCCAAACTTTGGTCAAATCGAATGGGTTAATATGATAAGCAGCGGCTTCAGCCTCTGGCATTACCTGTATCTTCATATCCCATTTCGGGAAATCGCCATTATCAATGTGCGTTAACAAGTCATGCTGTGCAAAATCGGGGTTTTTACCGCGCATTTCACCGGCTTCTTCATCGGTAAAGTTTTTAATTCCCTGCTGGGTTTTAAAATGGAACTTTACATAAAAACGCTCGTTATCAGCATTAATGAACGAGAAAGTATGGCTTCCAAAACCATCCATATGGCGATAACCGTATGGTGTCCCCCTGTCGCTCATCAGGATAGTTACCTGGTGCAGGCTTTCGGGATTAAGCGACCAAAAATCCCATATCATGGTTGCGCTTTTGCAGTTGGTATATGGGTCGCGTTTTTGGGTATGAATAAAATCGCCAAATTTCTTGGGGTCTTTTATAAAGAAAACCGGTGTGTTATTACCAACCAGGTCCCAGTTACCATCTTCGGTATAAAACTTAAGGGCAAAACCACGTGGGTCGCGTTCAGTATCGGCCGAGCCTTTTTCGCCACCTACGGTAGAAAAGCGTAAAAAAGTGCGAGTTTGCTTACCAATTTGGCTGAATACTTTTGCCCGTGTATATTTTGTAATATCGTGTGTGATAGTTAAGGTACCGTAAGCGCCAGAGCCTTTAGCATGTACAACACGCTCGGGGATGCGTTCGCGGTTAAAGTGGGCCATTTTTTCGTGCAGAATAAAATCCTGTAACAGAATCGGGCCGCGCGGTCCTACGGTTTGAGAGTTCTCGTTTTCTACATAAGGCTTGCCGGATGCAGTGGTCAGCTTCTTTTTTATAGGTCCCATGATAGTATCTTTTGTTATTTTCAAACTTCATCAAAAAAAGTGGATAGAAAAAATCAATAATTACTATCTTTATATAGATATTATTGATAATGACTATAACGCAACTTGAATACATAATTGCTGTAGATACCTACCGCAGTTTTGTAATGGCCGCTAACAAATGTTTTGTTACACAGCCAACGCTAAGCATGCAGATACAAAAGTTGGAAGATACGCTTGGCGTAAAGCTTTTTGACCGTAGCCACCAGCCGGTTATCCCTACCGAAATAGGCGAAGAAATTATAGCCCAGGCAAGGGTTTTATTAGCCGAGAGTGAAAAGATAAAAGAAATTATCAGCGACAGGCAAAAGGAGCTTTCGGGCGAATTAAAGGTGGGTATCATTCCTACCGTATCGCCTTATATATTGCCGAAGATATTGAATGGGTTTATCCAGAAATATCCGCAGGTAAAACTGATAGTTTGGGAGCAAACAACCGAGCAGATCATTCAGCAATTAAAGCAAGGTACGCTGGATTGCGGCATTCTATCTACCCCGTTGCACGAGAGCACCCTGACCGAGATTCCCGTTTTTTACGAAAATTTTGTAGCCTACGCATCAAAAAACAGCAAGCTTTATAAAAAGAAAACCATTAGCCCCGATGATATAGATATGGAGGAAATATGGGTGCTGAATGAGGGGCATTGCATGCGCGAGCAGGTGTTAAATATTTGCCAAAGGCGCAAAGCAACCAAGGGCTTCCAGCATTTTGAATACAATACCGGCAGCGTTGAAACCCTTAAACGGATGGTTGATATGAACAATGGCGCCACCATTTTGCCCGAGCTTGCCCTGGCCGAAATGAGCGACAGGCAGCGCGACCGCGTACGCTATTTTAAAAGCCCCGAACCGGCCCGCGAGGTAAGCATAGTAATGCACCGCAACTTTTTAAAACGCCGCATGATAGAGGCCCTTAAAAACGAGATACTTGATTTTGTACCCAAAAGGCTGCGCACTAAAAAGAAGAAAGAGATAATGGAGATATAGTTCTATTCTGTCATGCCGAATTTATTTCGGCATCCCATACGTTCGGCAGATTGCTAAGTGTTAAACTGTCCGGAGAGATGCCGAAACAAGTTCGGCATGACGGATTGTTTAATTTAGTGAGTTACTTCCCGTAAAGCTTCAACAATTTTTTGAGCTGTTGCAGCCAATTCTTCCTGGCTTGGTGTTAGTTTCGGGCGGGCGAAGTTCATGTCGTCAACCCTGTTCATGGGTATTAAATGGATATGCGCATGAGGCACTTCCAAACCAATCACCGCCACACCAACCTTTTTACAAGGAATAGCCTTTTTAATGCCTGTAGCCACAATTTTGGCGAACATTTGTAAGCCCATGTAGGTTTCATCGTCCAGGTCAAAAATATAATCAACCTCTGTTTTAGGGATAACCAGCACATGGCCTTCGGCTAAGGGGCTGATATCTAAAAAAGCCAGAAACTCATTGGTCTCGGCCACTTTATGCGCTGGGATCTCGCCTGATATGATTTTTGAAAAGATAGACATAGTGAATGGTTAATTATGTTGATTGGTGAGTAGTTAAGAAATGAATGGATTGAGTGAATAGTTATAAAGAACCATTCACCCAATCAACCATTCACTATCTACTAATTTCCAGTATCTCAAATTCTATTTTACCTGCAGGTACGGTTATCTCCGTTACCTCACCTACCGATTTGCCTAACAAGCCTTTGGCAATTGGAGATGTTACCGATATTTTACCGGCTTTCATATCCGCTTCACTTTCTGATACCAGCTGGTAGCTCATGGTAGTGCCGCTTTTAACGTTTTTTATTTTTACAATAGATAAGGCCAGCACTTTAGACATGTCAAGTTTAGACTCGTCTAATAAGCGGGCGTTAGCCAGGTTTTCCTGCATCTGGGCAATTTTTGCTTCGTGCAAACCCTGTGCTTCTTTTGCTGCATCGTACTCGGCATTTTCCGAAAGATCGCCCTTATCGCGGGCTTCGGCAATTTGCTTTGATATATCAGATCTGCCGGTAGTTTTTAACCTTTGTAATTCTTCTTTTAATTTTTCTAAACCTTCTTTGGTATAGTATGATACCTCTGCCATAACACAATTATAATTAGTATTGATTTATAATTATCGCCAAAAAAAACCGCCCCCCTACTTTTTTGATAGAAGAGCGTAATGGCCTTAAAAACAAACAAGACTACGTGGGGCATTGCCTGCATAGTCTTGTTTAGTCTAAAACGAAGATAGTATAATTAAATTTTAATATCCAAATTTTTTGTTTTTCAGATTACACAGTTTTGGATTGATCTCACCTGGCCTTTTATTCCGCTAAACCTAATTCTCCGAGCTTGCCGGCCATCACCTCACTTATTTTGCGGTAACTCTCAAATGTCCACCCCGCTACATGGGGGCTTAAAATAACTTTGCCACTTTTGCGCAACTCATCAAACCATTCCTGCTCGCCCAGTGCCGGGAATTTCTCAACCTCCAGCACATCCAACCCCGCAGCAATTATTTTACCTTGCTTAATAGCATTTAATACCGCGCTGGTATTAACCACCTTGCCACGGGCTGTGTTAATGAAAAATATAGGCTTTTTAAAATGGAACAGATATTCATCGGTAACCATCCCGTTGGTTTCGGCAGTTAG
>NZ_JAQBOI010000296.1 GCF_028288105.1 Mucilaginibacter sp.
TCCCGCAGCCCATGTCCAATACTTTTTTGCCGGCGAAATCATTCTCCAGCATCAGCCCCATCATCATGGCCGTGGTTTGGTGGTGACCGGTACCGAAAGCCATTTTGGGATCGATAACTATCTCGTACGGAAACTCCGGCTTTGGTGCATGGAAGGTAGCTCTTACAAACACCTGGTCGCTTATCTGAATAGGCTCAAAGTTGCTTTCCCATACCTCGTTCCAGTTTTTCTGCGGGATAAGGGTTATATCATAACTAAAGGTGAACATTTCACGGTAGGCGGCTAATGTTTCGTCCAGTAATTCCTGGTTAAAATCATCAACGGGGATATAGGCCTTAAAGCCCAGGTCTATCTCTTCAAAAGTATCAAAACCAATCTCACCCAAAGCGCCTATCAGCAGGTCCTGCTGGTAATCTTCGGTAGTAATGGTGGTGAAGAGTAATTCGTAGTAATTCATTTGTAGGTACGAGTATTGAGATGTGAGACTTAACAACCTGTGTAGCTTGTCTCAAATCTCATATCTAACATCTCAAATCTAAATTAGTTGAACGCTTTAACTATATCTGTAAAGTCGCGGGATTTTAGGGATGCGCCACCAATAAGGCCGCCATCAATATCCGGGCAAGCAAAAAGCTCGGCAGCGTTTTTTGGGTTACAGCTACCACCGTAAAGTATAGTAGTATCATCGGCAACCTGCTGGCCGTATTTTGCAGCCAGTTCCGCACGGATAAACGCGTGAATTTCTTGTGCTTGTTCTGATGATGCAGTAACACCGGTACCTATAGCCCAAACCGGCTCGTAAGCCAATACCAACTGACCAAATTTATCAGCATCTAAATGGAAAACACCTTCTACTAATTGTGATTTGATGATATCAAAGTGCTGGTTGGCTTCGCGTTCCTGCAAAGTTTCGCCGATGCAGAAGATAGGTTTTAAACTATTCGCTAAAGCTGTATCTGTTTTTTTAGCCAAAAGTTCGTTGCTTTCGCCAAAATACTGGCGGCGTTCTGAGTGGCCCAGTATAACGTATGCCGCACCAACAGATTTAATTTGCTTTGCAGACACTTCGCCTGTGTACGCACCCGCTTCGGCCTGGTGTGCATTTTGCGCGCCTACTGATACTTTACTGTAGCCTTTAGCCAATGCTGCCAAGCTGTGCAGGTGAATGAACGGACTGCAAACTACAACTTCCTGATTGCCGGTTGCTTCGTCTTTTACCATGTTTATCACTTCTGAAAATAGCCCTAAGCCTTCATTATAATCAAGGTTCATTTTCCAGTTTCCGGCTACAATTTTTTTTCTCATTTTGCTTTGTTTTGTCCATGGGCCATAGTCAATGGGCCATAGTATTGTTTAACGTTTATTTATCTCTTTGCACAGACATGGTCTTTCAACCATCAACTATCGACTTGTTTAAAATTTCCTGTATTGCTGTGTAAGCCTATATACTTCGGTAAGTATTGCCTTTTCTGCCGCATCAAATTTGCGATGTGCTCTTCGGACTATAGCGCGGTCGGCAGTATCCATCATTTTATCATATGCATATTCCACAAAACCATCTGCTCCTCCCCATGAAAAATCGGGTATATAATTTGGTGGATAACCTCCGCCAAACACGTTGGCGCTCACCCCTACTACCGTGCCAGTATTAAACATGGTATTTATACCGCATTTGGCATGGTCGCCCATTATAAGCCCGCAAAACTGCAAGCCAGTTTTACGCATGCTTTGCGTTGGGTAATCCCAAAGCTTTACTTCGCTGTAATTATTTTTCAGGTTAGAGTTATTACTATCGGCACCTATATTGCACCACTCGCCTACTACGGCATTACCCAGGTAACCTTCGTGCCCCTTTGAAGAATATCCCCAAACAACGGCATTGTTTACCTCGCCGCCAATGCGGCAATAAGGGCCAATGGTTGTAGCACCATATATTTTAGTCCCCATTTTTACCTGCGAATACTCGCACAACGCAAACGGACCACGTACATTCGTGCCTTCCCATACCTCAGTATTTGCCGCTAAATAAATAGGGCCGTTGAGAGTGCTAAAGCTGCAGCATTCAGCCAGTGCGCCTTCTTCCGCGAAGAATTCACCACCTATAATAGTATTTGTGCTGCTTAATTTAGCGCTTTTACGGCCTTGTGTAAGCAATTTAAAATCCTTACGCAGTTCGGTATCGTTCTTTTTAAAAATATCTTCGGGGTGTTGAATCATAACCAACTCCTTATCGTAAGCCATTTCAAAAGTGTAAGAACCAAAAGGGTCAAAAGCAGGAGCATAAATATCACTTAGCCTTACAGCCACCAATGTGTTATTATATCTTAAAGCCCCGCCATTTCCCAGGTTTTTAATTGCTTCAACAATATCTTCATCCGGGCAAATCGAGCCATTGATGAAAATATTATCGTCCTGAATGTTTATAGGGAACTTTGCCTGGAGGTAAGCCTCGGTGTTAAAAGAAAAATCGGTGTTCAAATATTTAGCCCATTTTTCGGCGATAGTTAAAATACCTATTCGCAGATCGGCAACCGGGCGTGTATATGTTAAAGGCAGAAGGGTATTGCGAGCGTTATCGTCGAAAAGAATGATTGCCATGGGCCAAAAATAAAAAAAGTCTCGACGTATTGCCGAGACTTGTAAATATTTTATTGAAAAAACACTTAGCTTCTGTTGTAACGGGTACGGAACTTGTCTATACGTCCGGCTGTATCAACTAACTTCATTTTACCAGTATAGAACGGGTGCGAAGTGTGTGAAATTTCTAATTTGATTAATGGATACTCGTTGCCATCTTCCCATTTAACGGTTTCGCGGCTATCGATACATGATTTGGTTATGAAAGAATAGTCGTTTGACATATCCTTGAAAACAACTAACCTATAGTTTGATGGATGCAGATCTTTTTTCATTGCTATTGTATACTTTTCTTTCTTATAAAAGAGGTGCAAATATACAAATACTTTTCAAAATTAGAAATGGGTGAGTAAAAAGTTTTTAACATGGTGTTGAGAGGTTTTAGTTGGCTTAACCAAATCAAATAATAGGGTTGTTTTATTATGGCGTTGCCTACGGCCCGGGCTTTCCGCCCATACTGCACAGGCCTTAGCCACGGGCCGGTACCCGCTTCAATCCCTAACGCAATTTTCACTAAATAATTAAAACTCCGTAGCACCAATATCAAAAGCACTCCCAGAAGGGCGCATGGTGCCAAAATAATCTAAACCTACGCCGTATGATAAAGCGTTTGCCCCTGCGTTGATAAGTGGAGATGACGACTGCAAATGAAAATCGCCTCCGCTATAATTTACAAAATCACAGTCATTAACGTCTTTACTCACATAATTATTTGAAGCCGTAAGCTTAACATTGCTGCTCATTTTGCGTATCGCGGTACCCGACCCCGGAATGATGATAACATTATTTATAACGGTATTCATTGGGATAGTTTCGGAGTTTAATTTTATCCCATCTAAAGCGGGCGCAACAATGGTATTATTAATAAACCTAAAATAAGGCCCGGGGGTATATCTCGAATCTGCAAAAATGCCATGCGCGCCCGAATTGAGAATAAAGTTATTAAACACCAGGTTATCTCCAAGCCCCAGCACGATAATACCATTACCAGGCGCATCCTTTATCACATTGTTATAACACTTCCCTCCGGTACCTTCCCCTATCTGTATACCGTTATTTTGGCCACTTGCAAAAGGTGTTAATCCCGGAGACCTGATCGTGTTGTTATAGATTTGACATCCTGAAATAGCGCCGCCAACCTGGATACCTTCACAACCGGTAGAATCAATCAGGTTGTTGTAGATCTTAACATTGATTACATCATGAGGTAAAACCTTACCGCAGGCAAGTGTACTACCATCGGCATAAAAGGAGTTACCTACATAAAACCCCTCGCCGCCTGTTTTGTGAATATAAATTTTGTGAAGAATTATATTTTTCATTGTAAAATGGCCGCGCTGTGTTGCTACATCACACGTTGGGTCTGTTTTTGCCATGATACCCGCGAAACCACTATTGCGGACTTCAACATTCGCTATCTCAAAATCTGAACTGAGATCATCCATCGTCATGCCTATGTTTCCACCGTTTACGTTAAACCCGTAGGTAACACCCGTGGTACCGTTACCTAGTATCTTAAAATATTGGCAGTTTTGTGTCTTAAACGCATATGAAGCAGTAGTGGATGTAGAAAAGGTTACTTTACCACCCTTATTAGTAATAATGATGGGGTTTGCTGCCGTCCCTTTAAAATTTTTAAGCAGCAAAGCGCCCCTTGTTCCGGCAGGGATACATATAACAGATCCTGCAGGTATATTAGTCCCATCAACAAACCATTGAGAAGGCTGAACGGTATAGGTACAGGTAGTAACGGCTTGCGTGCCTTTATCCGTAACTTCTTCTGCATCCCCCGCTGAAGCAACGCTTGCCTGTGCTTCAATTTTATTTATGCTTTTGGTACACATCACAAAGGATGATATCACCAGTATACCTGCTATGCCACGTATTAAGTAATTTTTCATTTTAAAGAGCTTCAGTAGCAGTATACAACGAATCATTAATTCAAGTTTTTTTGCAAAAAGCTACCTGTTATACGTGTTTTATAGCTAATTGTTGCTTCGCGGAATTTCAAAATCTATCAGGGCGTTGCCTGCGGCCCTGGCTTTACGCTCATACGCCTGCAGGCCTTAGCCACAGGGCCGGTATCCGCTGCAATCCATAACGCGGAAGGTTTCGTCTTAGCTGGCCCTCGGCCGAGAGCCCCCAGAAACGGAAGATTCTAAAAATAAATAGATTCTCCGCCATCTTTATAAAGGCTTATAAACTCTGTAAAACTATTAGCAACTCGTTTATATTCACTTCCTATAATTGCATAAACTTCGTTTTTGTCCGCT
>NZ_JAQBOI010000199.1 GCF_028288105.1 Mucilaginibacter sp.
TTGCTATTGATAAAGATGGTGTTGATGCTACTACTATTGAGCGCGAAACCGAAATTGCTAAAGAGCAAATTCGTGCTGAAGGTAAACCAGAAGCAATGGTTGAAAAGATCGCTGCTGGTAAGCTTAACAAATTCTATAAAGATTCTACCTTATTAAACCAGGAGTTTGTTAAAGATTCTTCTAAAACTGTTGCCCAGTTCTTAGATACGGTTGATAAAGGCCTAACCGTTACCGCATTTAAGCGAGTTGCTTTAGGAGCTTAATTATATTATCCCCCTCGTATTAACGAGGGGGATTTTTTTTGCCCTTTTATTTAGAGGGTTGTAGAGACGCAATACTTTACGTCTCTTTGCAAGTAACACGCGTAAATCATATTTGGACACTATGATAACAGCACTTCATAATCTTAAGCTAATATCGGGCGGTAGCATCGCCCAAGGCAAAGCCGTTTTAATTGACGGCAACAAAATCAAAGCTATTATTGATGATACAGCTATCCCTGCGGATGCTGAAAAGAAAGACCTTAACGGCGCCTATCTTGCCCCTGGATTTATAGATCTGCAGATCTATGGCAGCGGCGGTAAACTGTTTGCCGGCAAGCCCGAGGTTGCCGCCCTGCAACGCATGGAAGACGATCTGCTAAACCAGGGAACCACGGGCTTCTTTGCCACCATAGGTACCAATACAAACGATATAGTTGAAGCTGGTATAACAGCTGCTAAAGAATGCCGCTCAATTGCCAGGGGTAACTTTTGGGGGATACACCTGGAAGGCCCGTATTTAAACCCTGCCAAAAGAGGCGCGCATCCCGAGAAATATATCAAGAAAGCTACCCTGGCCGAAGTAAAAGGTTGGGTAGAGCAGGCTGATGGTGTTATAACTATGATAACCATAGCGCCCGAATTGCAAGACCAGGAAGTGATCAACTACCTGCATGCGCAGGGTATCATCATATCATCGGGCCATAGCAATGCCACTTACGAGCAGGGTAAAGGTTTTTTAAATAAACCTATCCCGGCGGTAACGCACCTGTTTAATGCCATGCCGCAAATGCACCACCGCGAGCCAGGTTATATCCCCGCTATATTTGAGGAAAAGCCTTACGCCAGTATTGTGGCCGATGGTAACCATGTGGATTGGGCTATGATCCGTTTGGCTAAGCGCGAACTTGGTGATAAGCTATACCTGATCACCGATGCGGTTACCGCCGCCACAGAGGGGACTTACCAGCACCAGTTGGTTGGCAATAAATATGTAATGCCCGATGGTACATTATCCGGCTCAAGTTTAACCATGCTGAAAGCTGTGCAGAATTGCGTTAAATACGTTGGTATAGATTTAGCCGAGGCAGTTAATATGGCTTCGTTATACCCTGCAGAGCTGGCCTCTAAAAAAACAAAAGGTAGGGTTGAAGCCGGTTATGATGCCGATCTGATCATATTCAACGATAAATATGAAACTATTGCAACCATATTGCAGGGGAATTATTTAACACCTACCACATAAAATTTTAACAATACCATTTATTATCTATTTTTGATAAATCTTCCTTATAAATGAAATATAAAAGAGTTCTACTAAAGCTTAGCGGCGAATCCTTGATGGGCGAACGCCAGTACGGCATTGATAACAACCAGGTATTACAATACGCTCACGATATAAAAAATGTAAAAGAACAAGGCATAGAAATAGCCATTGTTGTTGGCGGTGGTAATATATTCAGAGGGCTTAGTGCCGAAAAAAGTGGAATGGAACGTGCGCAGGCCGATTATATGGGCATGCTGGCAACGGTTATTAACTGTATGGCACTGCAAAACGCGCTGGAAAGTATTGGCGTAGAAACCCGTTTACAATCGGCCATTAAAATGGAGCAGATCTGCGAGCCCTATATCCGCCGCCGTGCTATGCATCATTTAGAGGTTGGTAAAATTGTGATATTTGGCGCCGGTACCGGTAATCCATATTTCACAACGGACACTGCAGCATCACTACGCGCTATAGAGATAAAAGCAGACGTTGTACTGAAAGGAACCCGTGTGGATGGTATCTACACTGCCGACCCGGAGAAAGACCCAACGGCAACCCGTTACGATGAAATTAGCTTCCAGGAAGTTTACGACAAAGGCCTAAACGTAATGGACATGACCGCCATCACCCTTTGCCAGGAAAACAAACTGCCTATCATCGTTTTTGATATGAACAAAGCCGGCAACTTCATGAAAATTGCCAACGGCGAACAAATTGGTACGCTGGTAAAGTAATAATACAAGTCATGCTGAACTTGTTTCAGCATCCCACAAGCTAAGTAAACAAGAAAGCCCTGCTGATTCAGCAGGGCTTTCTTTATTTTAATACCTGTCATTTCGAACGATAGTGAGAAATCTTGTTCGGAATAACAGGCGGTGAACTTTGCATAACGAACAAAATTTCTCCTCGTACCTCGTTCGAAATGACATGTGGGTTAGGCGCGGGGGCGTTTACTTACGCATCCACCGTATGCTTCTCGCCAATTTGCTGTCTCCACATGGCATAATACAAACCTTTCTGGTCTATCAGGTCAAAGTGCTTGCCCGATTCTATGATATTGCCTTTTTCCAGTACGTAGATACAATCAGCATGCATAATGGTAGATAGCCTGTGCGCTATCAGGATGGTGATATGGTCATTTAATACAGATACATCACGAATAGTATCGGTAATCTCTTCTTCGGTGATAGAATCCAGTGACGACGTTGCTTCGTCAAAAACAAGGATATCCGGTTTACGTAATAAAGCACGTGCTATAGAAAGGCGTTGTTTCTCGCCACCTGATACTTTTACACCACCTTCGCCAATTACGGTATCTAAACCTTTATCGGCACGGGCAAGCAAGGTTTGGCAAGCCGCGCGTTGCAATACGTTCATACATTCCTCATCCGTAGCGGTTGGGTTAACGAATAGTAGGTTCTCGCGGATAGTGCCCGAGAACAACTGCGTATCTTGCGTAACGAAACCAATTTTCTCGCGAAGCTGATCAAGGTCAATGTCCTTACTCAAAATGTTGTTGTAAAGGATATCGCCCTCTAATGGCTGGTACAAGCCAACCAATAATTTAACCAAAGTAGTTTTACCCGAACCTGATGGCCCAACAAAAGCGATAGTTTCGCCAGTATTGGTTTTAAAGGTGATATGATTAAGTGCGTTGCGATTAGCCGTTAAATGTTTAAAGCTTACATCGCTAAAAGCAAGGCTCTTTACCTTCTCCAATAACACAGGTTTCTCCGGCTTTTTATCGATAGGCGTATTTAAGATATTTTCGAAGTTAGCCAGTGAAATTTGCGATTCGCGCCACGACTGAATAACATTTCCAAGCTCCTGTAAAGGGTTAAACAGGAAGAAGGAATAGAACAGGAATTTTAAATAATCGCCGGGTGTTAATTCGTTTTTGAAGATCAGTATCAGCAGTATCAACACCATGGCACTCCGCACCAGATTTACTACCGTGCCTTGAATAAAGCTCATGCTGCGTACATACTTTACCTTCTTCAGTTCAAGATCGAGGATCTTGTAGGTAGTTTTATTCAACCTTGCTATTTCTTGTTTAGCTAACCCTAAGCTTTTTACCAATTCGATATTACGTAAAGATTCGGTAGTCGACCCGGCCAAAGCGGTAGTTTCTGCAACGATCTTCCTTTGGATGTTTTTAATGCGCTTGCTCAGCGCCATACTTACGAAGGTAATAATAGGAATAGCGCAAAAATACACCAGTGTTACCTGGTAGTTTACCTTTAGCGAATAAACAATTACGAAGATCATCCCCACCAAACTCACAAACAAAACACTGATAAATGAGGTGATGAATTTTTCACTATCCAGCCTTACTTTTTGCAGGATGCCCAGGGTTTCGCCGCTGCGCTGATCCTCAAACACCTGATAAGGCAATTCAAGAGAGTGTTTTAAACCATCAGCATACATGGCAGCGCCGGTTTTTTGTACTATGATATTGGTAAAATAATCCTGGAAATTTTTTGCTATACGTGATACCATGGCCGCGCCAATAGCCAGGCCAACAAGGCCCAAAGCGCCATACAAGCGGTATTCAAAGCTGCGAACTATATTATCTTTAGGTACTATATATTTATCCATTATAGTACCGGTGATCATAGGATCAACCAGCGAAAAGCCAATATTTAACCCGGCAAGAAACAAAGCCAGAACTACTGTCCAGCGGTGTTTTGATAAATAAGATAAGAGTATTTTCATGTTGTAACACAAAAATAAAAAAAGGGAATGGCTAAGCTACTCATTCCCTTTAATTTGACAATAAGGTTAATAAGTGGTTGATTGTTTAACCATAGAGGGCACAGAGGTTTTCACCAGAGAAGCACTGAGTGTAAATAGTTTATTAATGAGATTATTATAAGACATGTCATGGTGAGCTTGTCGAACCACTAGCAAAGTGTTCAGGTCTTCGACAAGCTAACCATGACAATTGTTAGTAAATGGCGTGAGAAGTGTTCACGTTCACTGCCGTGAACACCATATCGAACGCATAAATAACTGATAATGATCAGTTTAAGAATAAGCTACTGACGAAATAACGTCACCATTAAATCCAAACCTGAACAGGCAAAAATGCACTATAATATAGTCGGTCACGCCCCCCCCCCCGCAAAGTTCTGGCATTGCACCTTCAAAGGCCACGGGATTTGATAACTCAGACTGACAAGCCTCCTACACTTCCAGTATCATTTGAATATTACATCGCTCATACGGCGATGGGATGCCGGTAACTTTTTTGAAGCCCAGTTTATGATACAAATTAATAGCCGGTTTTAATATGGTATTACTTTCCAGATAGATCTTTTTAGCACCCAACTCTTTTGCTTTAGCAATGCTTGCATTCCCCAATATAAAGCCTATGCCTTTGCCCATTGCCTTTGGCGATACCGCCATCTTGGCCAGCTCGTACATATCATTATCCATTTTGATGAGTGCGCAGGCACCAACAGGCTCGTTATTATACAAAGCGATAAGGATGTGCCCGCCTTTGTTAAGAATATACTCAT
>NZ_JAQBOI010000201.1 GCF_028288105.1 Mucilaginibacter sp.
GATGCTTATACGCCGGTTGATAGCTTGCTTATACCAACCGGGAAGATAGAAACGGTAAAAGGCAGTGCTTTTGATTTTACTACAGCTAAAGCTATAGGGAAGGACATTGGCGTAAAAGACCAACAGCTTACTTACGGAAAAGGGTACGATCATAACTTTGTATTGAACAAGCACCGGAATGATGAAGCTGTTGTTACCTTATTAAGCCCTATTACCGGCATACAAATGCAGGTTTTTACCACAGAACCGGGCGTTCAATTTTATAGTGGAAACTTTTTAAAGGGCGATGATAAAAATGGTAAAGGTGGTGTTACCTATAAATACCGCTCTGCTTTATGCCTGGAAACACAGCATTTTCCTGATTCGCCAAACCAGCCGGGCTTTCCTTCAACTGTATTAAATCCGGGGAAGGCTTATGATACTGTTACCATTTATTCATTCAATACTAAATAACGGATTGCAGAGATCAATCAATTTAAATATAAGCATGAAAAGGATAGTTGTACTGTTTGCATTAACGTTTGTTTGTTTTGCGGCTGTTAGTCAGGATGAAAAAAATTATACTGTATTAGCCAATCAGATAAAGGCCCAGGTATCGCCAACAATGTATGGGATATTTTTTGAAGATATTAATATGGCTGCCGATGGTGGTGTATATGCCGAATTGGTGAAGAACCGTTCTTTTGAATTTAATACCCCACTGGCAGGCTGGCAACAGCAACAAAAAAATGGCGGAGCGGGTAAGATAAGGGTGGTGAACAGGAACGACGAACGGCCCGAAAATCCTCATATCATCAAAGTAAATGTTACATCACCTGTTGGATATTTCGGTTTGTCTAACGAGGGGTTTCGTGGTATGGGTATTAAAAAGGGAGAAACATACAGTTTTTCTGTTATGGCCCGCAAGCCACTAAAAAGCAATACTACAATAGTTGTTGAGCTGCATAGTGCTAAAGGCCAAGTTATTGGTAAAGCTCAATTAACACCTTTGGCAACAAGCTGGCAAAAATATAACATAAAGTTTGTAGCAAGCGCTACCGAGAGCAAGGCATCGTTATTTGTTTGGCTTAAAGGCAAAGGTGCTATAGATCTGGATATGGTTTCGCTATTCCCGGGCCATACCTGGAAGAACAGACCCGGTGGCTTACGTGCAGACCTGGTACAAAAATTGGCCGACCTTAAACCTGGCTTTTTACGCTTCCCTGGTGGCTGTATAGTAGAAGGCCGGGATCTTGCAAACCGGTATCAGTGGAAAAAAAGCATTGGCGATATTGATAAGCGCGAGAACATTGTAAATAGGTGGAATACCGAATTCGGTCATCGCCTTACCCCGGATTATTACCAAACCTTTGGGTTAGGGTTTATGGAGTATTTTTTAACCGCCGAAGATATAGGCGCAACACCTTTACCTATATTAAATTGTGGTATGGCTTGTCAGTTTAATACAGGGCAACTGGTAGCAATGGATAAGTTAGATCCTTATGTGCAGGACGCTCTTGATCTTATTGAATTTGCAAACGGCGGCTTAGATACCAAATGGGGGAAACTGCGTGCAGGGTTGGGGCATCCAAAACCTTTTAATTTAAAAATGCTGGGTGTGGGTAACGAGCAATGGGGAGAACAATATATTGAAAGGTGGAAGATATTTACCAAAGCTATAAAAGACAAATATCCGGATATTAAAATAATTTCGAGTGTGGGGCCTTTTGCCGGTGGCAAGGAGTTTGATTTGTTAAACAAAACCTTTAGGGAGCTAAATGCAGATATTTTAGATGAGCATTATTATAATGGGCCTAAATGGTTTTTAGAAAATGCAAAACGCTATGACAAATATGATCGTAAAGGGCCTAAGATATTTGCTGGTGAATATGCAGCACAAAGTGTCACTACAGGCAGCCCGGATAATAAAAACACCCTGGAATGCGCCCTTGCTGAAGCCGCTTTTATGACCGGGCTTGAACGCAATGCCGATGTGGTTACTATGGCTTCGTATGCGCCGTTATTTGCCCATGTAGATGCATGGCAATGGACGCCCGACCTGATATGGTTTGATAATCTACGGTCATATGGTACCCCTAATTATTACGTGCAGCAGCTTTTCTCGCTAAACAAGGGAACTGATGTTGTACCGCTTTTAGAGGGTGCGGAAATGGTTAGCGGCAAAGATGGCTGTTACGCTACAGCATGTTTGGACAAAAACAAGAAAGAACTGATCGTTAAGTTTGTAAACAGCGGTGCCAAAAGTCAGTCGGTAGTATTTAACATTGAAGGAATGGATATTAAAAGCAAGGCCACGGTAACTTCATTAGGCCATACAGATAAAACGGTTGTAAATTCGTTAGATAAGCCAAGGGCCATTAGCCCTGTTGATAGCACGCTTACTGTGAATGGTAAGGCCGTAAAACTTACGGTTGAGCCCTACACCTTTAAAGTGATAAAGCTTAAGAGTATATGATCATTCTGGGTAGCGCCGGTTGGAGAAAGACGCATTGAAGCAACATAATTTTGCTGACTGAACTGGAATCCCACGGGACAACGTACACTTCAACGGAATCAAGGATGCGACAGTACAAATTACCGGAACGTTGTTTTCATAAACTGACGTTTGGTAAACGGTGTCGACTGTATTAATTGTTATTTTTGCCACAGATAAAAACTCAAAAATGTCAATAACTACCGAAGACGAAAAAATTGGGATACAGCAGGCAAGTGATGCGGTTGCTATCACTCTTAAAAAGATGCGTGAGTTTGCCAAACCGGGCATTTCAACAAAGGAACTTGACGAGTATGGCGGCGAATTGCTGGCACAGATGGGCGCATGTTCTGCACCTAAGTTAACCTATAGTTTCCCAGGGTATACATGCATTAGTATTAATGAGGAAGCTGCGCATGGCATACCATCAGTGGATAAAATCCTAAAAGAAGGTGATCTGGTAAATATTGATGTATCGGCAGAATTAAATGGTTTTTGGGCCGACAATGGCGGCTCGTTTGTATTAGGCGAAGATATCCACGGCCATGGCAAACTGGTAGAAGCATCGAAAGAGATATTAAGGAAGGCGATAAGCAACATTAAAGGTGGTGTCAGAATATCAGAGATAGGCAGGTTGATAGAGACTGAAGCCAAAAAAGCTGGCTACACGGTAATAAAAAACCTGACCGGACATGGTGTTGGACGCAGTTTACACGAAGAACCCCACGAGATAGCTAACTACTGCGACAGGTATAACACTACGCGTTTCAAAAAAAATTCGGTGGTGGCGATAGAGACATTCATTTCAACACGGTCAACAATTGCCGATACACAAGCCGATGGCTGGACGCTGAGCGGAAATAAAGGTGGTTTTGTTGCACAGCACGAGCACACCATTATGGTAACTGGCGGTGAACCGGTGATATTTACAGCGCAGAACGGCATTTGGGATTAATTATCGATATTGTAGTAAAAGGTAAGAAAATGAAAAAGCCTTGAAAATGTCGATTTTCAGAAGAAAAGTTCGACATTCAAGGCTTTTTGCTTGTTTGGTAGCGGGGAGCAGGATCGAACTGCCGACCTTAGGGTTATGAATCCTACGCTCTAACCATCTGAGCTACCCCGCCTTATATATTTGCCCTCTTCATATATATTTCAATGGTTCCTGAAAAAGGTTTGCAAATATAGTAGAAATTCGCTTCCTTTAGAAAAAATGTTCACTTTTACCCCTTAATTGATTTTTTGTAACAATTAAACCCCTATGTCCGAAAAGAAAAAATTCAACATCGAGTACGAGATAAAATCGTCTCCAAGAATACTATATACTTTCCTGAACGAGGCCAATGGCCTTACTCAATGGTTTGCAGATGATGTAAGCGTACGCGACCAGATATACACTTTTACCTGGGACGATGAGAAACAAAATGCCAAACTGGTAACCCTTAAAGAGAATAAGCTGGTTCGGTTTAAATGGATCGATGACGAGCCTCAATGCTATTTTGAAATGGAAATTATCCAGGACGAGCTAACAAATGATGTAGCACTTAGCATAACCGATTTTGCAACCGAAGAGACCATTGCCGAACGCAAACAGATTTGGGACAACCAGATAGATTACCTTATTAGCACGCTGGGCGCTTAAGCATTTTTATTTCCGTATTTTTGTATCGTGAAACTGGCTTGCAGGTATAACAATTATTTGCCTGCGTAAACGTTTCATTCCCTGTATACAATTGCCCTAATGAAAAAAATACATCTGTTACTGCTCAAATCATTTATAAGGCCTTTTATAGTCACCTTGTTAATTGTAATGTTTGTGCTGCTGATGTTGTTTTTGTTTAAATACATTGATGACCTTATTGGCAAAGGCTTTCAATGGTACATTATCCTCGAACTGATGATGTATAATTCGGCCACCAATGTGGCTATGGCCTTGCCACTATCCGTATTACTTTCTTCCATCATGACCTATGGCAGCCTTGGTGAAAACTATGAGCTGGTAGCTATAAAATCGGCAGGGATCTCCTTACGCCGGGCTATGTATCCTATGATGGTTGTGGTTTTGGTGCTCAGTGCCGCCGCCTTTTTCTTTTCAGATTATATGCTGCCGGTGGCCAACCTTAAATATTACTCGTTGCTATACGATGCCCGCAAGCAGAAATCGGCGGACCTGCTACCCGAAAATATTTTTAGTAATCGTTTTCCCGGATATTCAATTCGTGTAAAAAGAAAAGATCCGGATGGGCAAACCCTGCACGAAATTATGATCTATCAAACGGGTAAACTGGAAACTAACCAAACGGTTACATTTGCAAAATCGGGCTTAATGTATCGCTCTAAGGACGATCTGTACCTGATATTAAAGCTTAGGGATGGGGTACGGTATGAAGAGGATGCGGGTAGCGCTGGTAATTTACCACGACAGCGTTTAACGCGTTTCAGGTTTAAAGAAACCGAGCAAAAACTTGACTTATCGGTATTTAAGATTCAACGAACGGATGAGAACGAATTTCGTAATGCATCAATGATGATGAACCTGCGCCAATTGCAGCATTATGTAGATTCGGCACATCACGAGGTTGACAGCAACGTAAAAGTGAATTACAACCTGGTAAAAGCTTACATGAAGTATACCACGGTACCTTCAACATCATCGGTAATAAAAAAACCTATCCCGGCAGATAGTATTAAATTGACCGGGATCAGCGATAAGGTTAACGCCTTAAATAATGCAGCGAGCGAGGTACACCAGATAATGGATGTTTTAAGAAACCGTGCAGACAGGCATAAAGAAACTTCGAAGAGTATACGCAGATACATAATGGAGTACCAAAAGAAATTTACCCTGGGGGCTGCATGTATTGTGCTGTTTTTAATTGGCGCACCACTTGGCGCTATTATACGTAAAGGGGGGCTGGGCTTGCCGGTAGTTGTATCTGTAATATTTTTCCTTATATATTACATTATTGGCACCATAGGCGAAAAATCTGCAAAGGAGGGCGACCTATCTCCGTTAATAGGCGCGTGGATATCTATTGGGGTTTTATTCCCGATAGGGCTGTTTCTTACTTATAAAGCAGCTACAGATTCTGCACTGTTTGATGTTGATTTATATAAACGTTTCTTTAAGCGCTTTAACCTGCGTAAAAGCAAGCCCATATAGTTTTACAAAATACCGACCTTAATCATCTAATTATCGTATAAATTTGTTGTAACATCAGCTATTTGAATTCGATAAACTGATCTCCAAACAAAAGAAGAAATGTTAAACACTATACCGGAAGCAATAGAAGCTATAAAAGCAGGTAAAACCATTATTGTGGTAGATGATGAAGACCGTGAGAACGAAGGTGATTTTTTAACTGCTGCCCGTAATGCCACGCCCGAAACTATCAACTTTATGGTACGTTATGGACGTGGGCTTGTTTGCGCCCCAATAACCAAACAGCGCGCACACGAGTTAGAGCTGGAGCCTATGGTTAGCCGCAACACTACATCGCATGAAACTAATTTCACGGTATCTGTGGATCTGCTTGGCAATGGCTGCACCACGGGTATATCTGCAACAGACCGTTCAAAAACTACTTTAGCCTTAATTGACCCGGCAACTAAAGCTGCAGACCTGGGAAGACCAGGCCACATATTCCCGCTGATAGCTAAAGATGGGGGGGTATTACGCCGATCAGGGCATACAGAGGCTGCCATAGACCTATCTGTGTTGGCAGGCTTTGAACCAGCTGGTGTTATTTGCGAGATAATGAAGGAAGACGGCGATATGGCCCGATTACCCGAGTTATTGGTGATGGCCAAAGAATTTGATCTTAAAATAGTTTCGATAAAAGACCTTATAGCATACCGCTTAAATACCGAATCATTGGTACGTAAAGAGGTATCTGTAAAGATGCCTACCGAGTGGGGCGATTTTGATATGATCGCTTACACACAGTTGGATACCGGCGAAAATCATTTAGCCCTTGTAAAAGGTGAATGGGAGCCGGGCGAGCCTGTGTTGGTGCGTGTACACAGTTCATGCGTTACAGGCGATATATTTGGTTCTTGCCGTTGCGATTGTGGCCCACAGCTGCATAAGGCTATGGAGATCATTAGCAAAGAAGGCAAGGGTGTTATTGTTTATATGAACCAGGAAGGCCGCGGTATTGGGCTGGTAAATAAACTAAAAGCATACCATTTACAAGAGAATGGCTTAGACACGGTTGAAGCCAATATAAAATTGGGTTTCCAGATGGATCAGCGCGATTATGGTATTGGCGCGCAAATATTACGCAGCCTGGGCATTTCAAAAATGCGCCTGTTAACCAACAATCCTAAAAAACGTGCAGGGCTAATTGGTTACGGACTTGAAGTTGTTGAAAACCTACCGATAGAGATTGCATCAAACCCACATAACGAAGCTTACCTACGCACCAAAAGAGATAAAATGGACCACGCTATAATGCGCGAACATTAATCATCACCTTCTGTATCCTCGTTGTTATGGTTATCATCTGATGGTTTTGATGGCACTGGGGTTGTAATGGTTGTAGGGGATGGTATAGGCGCCGGGGTAACAGGTGGTCTGTCGCGGCGGCTCTGCCTGAATATATTACGGAAAAATTCGCCAAGCGTATCAAAATCACGCTGGTATACCAAACCAATGCCGTTTACATATTGTACGCCTAAGGCATCGTTAATGCTATTTAGCGTGGTGCTGTTTAGTGCACGGTATGAGTATCTTCCTCTTAGGTTACCATCCTTGCGTATCAGGTATTGAATTTCGAAATCTTTTGTCAGTGCCCTAAAATCTGTGTTTAATAAATTGGTACGGTTATTAAAAAGATCGCTTGTGCCGCTGTTAGAGTATAAGCTTCCGTTAATAACTAATCTATCATTCCAAAATTTAAGCGAAGCGCTGGCATCATTAAAAGACCGTATGTTTAAATCGAAATACTTTATGTTTGATTGAGATATAAAACTGTTTAGTTTATTAAAAGCAAACTCGCTCACTGCCTCGCCGGCCGTGCCTAAAACCTGGTTAGTTAAATTACTGCCTGTGCCAGATGCAAAGCTTCGCCTTACAATAATGCTTAGCGCTTGTTGGCTGCGGTTATTGTTATCGGCCAGGTAAGTGTTCAGGTCATCTTTTATAGATGGGTCTACCGGGAAATTAAAGTTAAAATCTATATTAGGTTGTAATAGGGATTTGGTGAGTATCAATTCGGCCTGTACAAGCACCTGCTTGGGCTGTGGCGCCTGTAAACCAGCAGCTGTATATAACGGGGCTATATTTGTACGCACCTCATATATCGCTTTTAAATTGATCTCCGCGTTTGATGGGTTACCCGTCCAGCGGATGGTACCCCCCTGGTTCACCACAAAGTTTTTGCTGATAAAATCTTTAGCAGTAAATTCAAACTTACCCGATGTGATGAGAAAGTCGCCAAACATCTCAAAATCACCCAGGCTATTAATGTTTAGTTTTAAGTTTCTGGCTTGGCCGGTACCTTCTAAAACACCATAATCAGTACTTATCCTCACTACTGTTTTTTCATCAGCTGTAAGGTCAAAGTTTAGGGTAACGCCATTAAAGGCTTTTACCTTTCCAATAACTTGTTGTGTTGTATCGTTATGGTTTACCCATTTTATAAAATCATAATCGGCCGCTGTTGATGAAGTATTTAGCGGGATATTAAAAACCGTACCAGCTTGGGTAGTAGCTTTAATATCAATTTTCATGTTATCTATAGGGCCGGTAAAACTAAACGTGCCGCTTCCATAAGCTATACCGTAATAAAGGTGATTATCCTTAAAAGTAGTATTCAGGGCCATCATATTATTGGCCTCAAGGGTAATGTTTAATGTTGGGTTAGATATTTTATTCAGATCAACCGTACCATTTGCTTCGCCGGTGCCGCCTTTAATATCTTTCAAAATCATTTTATCGATCTTGATAACACTATTGCTCACACTTAATTTATCATTTACGGTATAGGCTGTTTTAAGATAATTGACCGTAACGCCTGTGTTATCCAAAGAAACATCCCCGTTTAGTTCGGGTTTGGATGGTGAACCGGATAGTTTAAGATTGGCAGATACCGCGCCCTTAATATTTGATACCAGTTCCCTTATAAAGGGTTCAAATATTATGGCTTCGGTATGGTCCATTTTTACATCAAAATCCAGTTTATCCTCGGTTTCTTTGCCAAGGGTATAAACACCAGCTATGTTCATGGTTTCTGAGCCATGGTTGGTAATATTCAACTTTACATTGGCCTGCCCGCGCTCGTTATCCAGGTTGGATACAATTTTTATATCGCCAACCAACGTTTTGTTCATAGTAAGTGAGTCGATACCCAGATTGGCATCTACCCCAGGTTTTTTAATGATAGACGTTAGCGTAACATCCCCGTTTAATGAGCCCTTTAATAAAACGCCCGATGCTTTGGTTAACTGATTAAGCGTGGCCATGCTAAATTTATCGAACGTTACTTTTAGCTCATCTTTTGGGTTATCAGAGATAAAACCGTTTATCCTGACCTTTTGACTACCGTTTGATAACTCAAAGCCCGATACCTGTGTTTTGCCGTCAAGCAAGCGTATCCGTACCTGGTCCTGTATCTTCCAGTTTTCGCGCTCTAATATTACATCAGATGGAAGTATCTTCAATTTAGCCGTAGTATCCCTGCCAAATTCAACCAAGCCATAAAGATCTAACTGATTGGCCGCGTCTTTATCAGATAATTTAACGTTGAAGTTTAAACTATCGTTCTTTAAAAAGTTGGTAATGTTTATGTTTTTGATGTAGAGACTATCCGTAAGGTCAACCCGGTTAAGTGATATGTTGAGGCCCAGGAGATCTTCAGATGTGCTTTCATCAATAATGAAATCATGAAAAACTATTTTACCAAATTTGATGGTTTTAATATAGCCGTTTAGCGTTGCTGTTTTATTTGTTGAATTGAATTTTCCTACAAAAGTACCCTGTTCCGGAACTTTTAGCTCGGGCATAAATATGGCCGTTAGGGGATCAATGTTTTTAAGCGTCAGGTTAAAATCAAAGTTCTGTGGCTTGGGCGTAGTAATATCTGTTTTTAATGACGGAATATATTTTTTAGCTATAGTTTTAAAGTACGATGGAAGGGTGGCCAGGTCATAACTGCCTTTAATACTCCCATCTGCAAGGTCTGATCTTAGCGAAATTACTCGTGCATCGCCTTTGCCACTGGCTGTTAATGCAAGAGAATCAACTACGTAATTATTCCTTGGGTCTACAACCCGGGTTTTGGTTAGTAAAATACTACCATCCAAATTATCCAGGTTATTGCCCGAAAAATTGGTGTTTATATCTGTACTAAAGGTGATTGTATCCTTTATGAGTTTTAACTGGCGTAATTTTGCATTGCTTACATTACCCTTTATGTCAAATATGGGTAATTTAGGGTTCAGATTAATTTTTCCGGCCAGGTCAAATTTTATGTTTTTATCGTTTATAGATATTTTACCCGCGGCAATTTTATTAACAAACGTTCCGTTTGTAGCTAAGTTGGTGTAATTATATCCTTTAAATTCAAAATTGGCAATTTTAGCATCGCCACGTACATTAAGATTTTTGATCTCGTCACCACTACCACTTAAATTCCCCGATAAAGTTGTGCGGCCAACAGTTTTATTATCAATTAAGGTACCCAGGTCAAAGTTATTGGTAGTGAGCTTGCCGCTGTAGCTGGGTAAACCGGCCTTGTTTATTTTTAAGTTAATATCAGGGTCAAATCTGCCAAGTTTTGTTTTGAAAGTGCCAAAGGCCACAAAATCATTTTGCACCCCTGTAAACCTGCCGGTAAAGTTTACGTTGCCAAATTTGCCCACCACAGCAGGCACCTTAGCATTTGGTTTGCCGGTAAAGTGGCTGTACAAATAATCAAGGTCTTTTTTATTGGTGGCTATCTGGTCAAATTTTAACTGCATGAAAGTATTATTCCAATCGGGCAGTCCGGTAAGGTTAAAATCGCCTTTTAAGAAGGTTGCCTGTGCTGCGGTAATGGTTAGGTTTTTAGCCCTTAAGTTATTTACCATACCCCGTACACGGCCGTCAATTCCCAGCTCGAAGGTTGTTTTATCTAACGAATTTGTGAAGTAGGCTATATCTTTTGATGACAGGTGCGATGTTTTAAAATCGGCATCCATGGTTATCTTGTTCTCAAAATCGTCAAAATCATTAAAAGATTTGAACCGCATCCTGAAAAAGTTTTTAACGTTTGAATAAGACGTTTGTATGTTAAGGTTTTGAAGCAGGATCTGGTTGGTATCTATAGTCGCATTAGAGTTTAGGTTCTTTACAAAGAAACCACTCTTTTCGCGGAGTGTTAAACCACCCATACGGGCTTTAAACAAGTGGTTTTTCAGATCCATATTACGGATGATTGTGCTGAAATGGCTTATATCAACATCGTTAAAATTTACCCCCTTTACAAATTCTTTCCTCAGGCTGTTCTTATACCTGAAGTGAAAGTTGTTGATAGCTATCTTATCAAAAGTAAGTGTCCAGGGTTTGCTTTTTGTTTTTGTGGTATCGCCAGAGTTAAAGTAATCCAACACAAACTGCAAGTTGGTTGTGCTGTCTTTTTGCTTTTTTAGGTAGAACGATCCATTATCCAGCTGGATAGATTTAAAATTGATAATCTTTTTTTTAATGCTATTGAAAATAGAGAAACCGCTAAGCTCTACAGATAGCTTTGGGGTGCTTAACAAGGTGTCTTGCTGCTTATCAAGGATATATAAACCTTCTAATACTATTGATGAAAAAGGTTTAATGTAAAGGCTTTTTACATCAACTTTTGTGTTAAGCTCTTTTGACAAATAAGTTGTGGCTTTTTTTGCAGCCCATGTTTGTACAGGTTTGTACTGAAAAAGCATTAATAATATGCTTATCAGTAACAAAATTATCAATACGATGCTTAACGCTATTTTGAGTACTTTTTTAATAACTTTGCCCTTTAATTAATTAGTGAATTATTGAATTATTGATTTAGCGAGTTCTCACCATCCTATACAATTTTAAAGAAGGATAGTTTGCCCTTTATAATAAATCACAAATTCACTAAATCAGTAAATCAATAATTTAATAAACGTGCCTGTAATATTAGGAATCGAATCTTCATGTGATGAAACCTCTGCATCTGTTTGTGTGGATGGCGAGATCTTGAGCAACGTTATTGCCAATCAAACCATTCATGAAGCATATGGAGGTGTTGTCCCTGAGCTTGCCTCAAGGGTTCATCAGCAAAATATTGTTCCCGCTGTACAACAAGCACTATTAAACGCAAAAGTAAGCAAAAATGATATTGATGCGGTAGCTTTTACGCGCGGCCCGGGACTTTTAGGCTCACTTTTAGTAGGTGTTTCGTTTGCTAAGGCATTTGCGCTGGCAAAAAACCTCCCATTGATAGATATTAACCACATGCAGGCGCACATATTGGCGCATTTCATTGGTGAGAATAAACCATCGTTCCCGTTTTTATGCCTAACTGTATCGGGTGGGCATACGCAGGTAGTTTTGGTGAAAGACTATTTTGATATGGAAGTTATAGGCCAAACGCTGGATGATGCTGCTGGTGAAGCAATGGATAAAACCAGTAAGATATTAGGCTTACCATACCCGGGTGGCCCACTTATTGACAAATATGCTCGTACCGGTAACCCCGATGCTTATAAATTCCCCGAGCCGCAAATACCTGGCTTTGATTTTAGCTTTAGTGGGGTTAAAACGGCTATACTATATTTTATAAGGGATAATGTTGCCGCTAATCCTAATTTTATACAGGAAAACCTGGGAGATATTTGCGCATCAGTAGAAAAACGGATAGCAACCATCTTGCTAAATAAATTGAAACGCGCCGCCAAACAGTATAATATTAAAGATATTGCATTGGCCGGTGGGGTATCTGCCAATACCGGTTTACGTGAAGGGCTTATCAAACTTGGCGCCGAACAAGGCTGGAACGTTTTTATACCCAAGTTTGAATACTGTACCGATAATGCCGCAATGATTGCTATTGCCGGTTACTATAAATATTTAAAAGGCGAATTTGCCGGGCAGGGAATTGCACCGCTGGCAAGGATGCCGATGTAAGGATAATTATTGAATTAGCGAGATAGTGAATTAGTGATTGGCTGCTCGTTTTTAATTATTCCAATATTTACAATCACTACTCATTAATCCAATAAATCACTAAATGAATATTCCTTCACTTATTTTTTGGGCGGTTTTTGTACTGCCGCTTGTGGCTTTTTTAGTATGGTTAATGCGCCAGGATAAACGCAAAGGTATAACCGGCCTTATTGTGTTGGCGATTACCGTTGTTGGCTGTATTGCATACATGTACTGGAAAACGGGCGGTAAGTAAC
>NZ_JAQBOI010000001.1 GCF_028288105.1 Mucilaginibacter sp.
AATTATTTAAAAACAGCGTGGCGTAATTTATTGCAAAATAAAACCACATCTATAATTAGTATGGCCGGCCTGGCAGTAGGTATCTGCTGTTTTTTATTACTGGCTACTTATTTAATTAACGAACTGAGATATGATCGTTTTAACACTAATGCCAACAGGATTGTAAGGATAGCGTACAGCTATCAATCGCCGGATGACAAAGAAGCGCGCTATATTGCTGTTACACAAACAGCACCTGTACCGGTTTACAAGCAGGAATTTTCTGAGATAGAAAATGGCGTGCGTATATTTAACTACTCTGGCTATAGCCCTGCCGCTGTACAGTATGGCGATAAGCTATTCGCTGAAAAAAGCATGCTTCTTGCCGATGAATCTTTCTTCAAAATATTTTCATTTAAATTTTTGGCAGGTAACCCGGCTAAAGCCCTGGTCGATCCCTCATCAATAGTTATTACGGCATCAACAGCAAAAAAATACTTTGGTACCGATAACCCAATAGGGAAGGTGCTGAAGGTTAATCAAACCAATAACCTGATGGTGACTGGTGTTATTGAGGATGTGCCTTCATATTCACAGATAAAGTTTGATATGATGGCCAATTCGGCGGTTGACCCGGATACCAAAGTATATAAGTGGAACGCTGCCAGCAATTACTCATACCTGCTGCTTAAACCGGGTACTGATATTAAGGCGCTGGAGAAAAAAATGGATGTTTATATTGCCAATATTTTAAAAGGTCAGAACAGGGTCGGTGCTAAAACTTTGTACACTTTAGAACCGCTTACCAGTGTCCATTTAAACTCAAAAGCGCTCTACAGCTTGGAAACACCGGGCGATATTAAGTATATCTACATTTTAGGCATTGTTGCGGTTGTATTACTAATATTAGCCTGTGTAAACTTCCTTAACCTGGTTACCGCGCGTTCGGCAGAGCGTGCCCGCGAAATAGGTGTACGCAAGGTAATGGGCGCTATGCGTGGGCAGTTATTTAGTCAGTTTATTATTGAAGCAGGTATAATAACCTTATTTTCATTAATAATAGGTGTACTGCTGCTTACCTTATGTTTTCCTTCATTTAGTATGTTTGCCGGTCAGCAATTGGGTTTTCAAACATGGAACCTTTCCTGGCTTGTATCGGCGTTAGTGGTGTTGTTTATATTGGTTACCCTGCTTGCTGGAACCTATCCATCGTTATATCTTTCTGCTTTTAAACCAATTGTTACCCTTAAGGGTAATTCTTCATCACAGGCAGGAGGAAACATACTGCGTAAATCGCTTGTAGTGTTTCAATTCATCGTGTCTGTGTTCTTTATAATCAGCACCCTTATCGCGGGAAACCAGTTAAGATATATGCAGACCTTAAATACCGGCATTAACCGCGACCAGGTTTTAATATTAGATATAGGTAATATAGCATATAGCAGTGTTGAGGCTTTTAAAAGCGAAATTAACCAACAAAGCGGTGTTTTAGGTTCAACGGCCAGTTATGATTCGCCGGTTAATGTACGCGGCGGTTATTCCATAAATACTGCAGAAGGTAAACCTGCCGATTACAGCTTATCTGTTACAGCGATACCTATCGAGAAAAGCTTTACAAAAACTTTAGGTATAAAGCTGATAGCCGGCACTCCCCTTGACATTGGCGATGAACAACAGGTTATGGTAAAAGAAACAGAGAAACGCAAATATAGCTTTATACTAAACGAAAAAGCTGTTAGCGCCCTTGGCTGGAAGCCGGAAGAAGCTATTGGAAAAAAGATAGGCTTAAATGGCCGTATGGGTACCATAAAAGCCGTTGCAAAAGATTTTAACTTCGCCTCACTTCACCAGGAAATAACACCCATAGCCATGTTCCCGGAGTATGAGTGGTTTGGTAAGCTGCTGATAAAAACATCAGGTAAAAATACGGCCGGCACTATTGCCGCTATACAAGCTAAATGGCATAGCTTTTACCCAAATACACCATTTGAGTACCACTTTCTTGATCAGGAATTTGAAGAAATGTATAAAAGCGATCAACGTACAGGTAGTATATTAATGGCCTTTACTGCAGTAACCATATTTATATCATGCCTTGGCTTATTTGGTTTGGCTGTCTTCTCAACCCGCCAGCGAATTAAAGAAATTGGTATCCGTAAGGTATTGGGTGCGGGTGTTATGAGCATAGTAGGTTTAATATCGTTCGATTTTTTAAAACTGGTACTAATAGCTATCATCATATCATCGCCACTTGCCTGGTATGCCATGGATACCTGGCTACAGGACTTCGCTTTCCGTATAAGTATACAATGGTGGGTATTTGCCCTTGCGGGCGGCATGGCCGCGCTTATAGCGTTTTTAACGGTAAGCTATCAATCGGTAAAAGCTGCATTATCCAACCCGGTAAAAAGTTTGAGGAGCGAGTAGTTTTAGAACTTGGAGAATAGAGATAAGAGGTTAGCTTTATAAAGCTAACCTCTTTTTACTTTATGGTAATTGTCTCAGTTTTCCTAACCTCTAATCTCCAACCAACGGTCTCTAAGCAATAACTGTATCATAACCGAACGCACGCTGTACATAAGCGTACAGTTTTAGCTTTTAACATTGAATATAATAAGCTGATATTAAGGTATTTAAAAGTTTGGTATATTATTCATACCTGAATACCAAAATCAGTTTAAGAAATTGCAATAAATAACCAAGTAATTCAATTAACACCATAATTAAAAATGTTATCACTTCAGCATATTTCAAAGTATTACCAGGTAGGCGGAAACAAGAATTTCGTTATAAACGACATCAGTCTTGATGTTGATGAAGGCGAATTTGTTTCCATCATGGGGCCCTCGGGTTCGGGCAAATCAACCTTGCTGAACATTATAGGTATGCTTGACGAACCTTCGGATGGTTACCACTATTTTGTAAATGAGGCCGTACATCAGCTTAAAGAAAGACAACGTTCTGCCCTGTATAAACAATACATCGGCTTTGTTTTTCAGGCTTACCATTTAATTGATGAGCTTACCGTTTATGAAAACATCGAAACGCCTTTGATCTATCAGGATGTAAAAGGATCGGAACGTAAAGCAATGGTAGCCGATATGCTCGATCGTTTTCAGATAGTAGGTAAAAAGGATCTTTTCCCCGCGCAATTATCAGGCGGGCAGCAGCAATTAGTAGGTATAGCCCGTGCTTTGATTGCCAAACCAAAATTATTACTGGCCGATGAACCTACAGGTAACCTAAACTCTAAACAGGGTGAGGAGATCATGGAGCTGTTTCGTAAGCTGAACAAAGAAGATGGCGTTACTATAATCCAGGTAACACACTCTGAAAAAAACGCGGAATATGGTACGCGTATTATTAATCTGTTGGATGGAAGGGTAGAATCTTCAAAAAAATTCTGAACTATAACACAAAATGCGATACTTTAAATTTATACTTTTTAGCTTAATAATATT
>NZ_JAQBOI010000031.1 GCF_028288105.1 Mucilaginibacter sp.
TCCTCAGAAGTACGCCCATCCGGGTATGTCCAGTGGAAATAGGTACCGCCATCTGCATGTATGGAGAGTATTTCTCCCTCGCAAACCGATGTTATTGCAGGTAGTGTAAAACTTGGGTTTTTAACAACATCGATAGTTAACGGTACCGAAAACGTTTGGCAGTTTATTGACGCGCCCGGTGCGCTTAATACCCCAACCCGGTATTGATATTTCCCTACAGCAGGGTTCAAAAATTCCTTATCCAAAATAAGATCGGCTTTTGTTTGGCCGGGGATATTAACCCATCCTTTTTTATTAAGATTTGACTGCCACTGATACTGCGGGGTTAAATAATTATGTACAAATGTTTTTAAAACGTATGTAGCCCGCCCATCATTCAAACATTGGGTTGTGCTGGTAATACCACTGGTTATTGAGCCAATACCCGCATCTATCACCGGGCCGTATGGTTTAACGGTAATATCATCCATTGCAAAGTCGTTCCCAATTGAACCGGTTAGCGCATTATTACTTAGTGATATTACTACATCAGAGCCATCCGCGGGCGCAAAAAAGTCTACATGGTATTGCGTAAAGCTGTCGTTCGCAAGCGGGCCTGTACTATATGTATCGCTTAATACCACCCCGCCTGATGTTTTAACGGAGAAGTGAATATTGGCGTCGATATAATTAGCCGGGCGTGGCATTTGTGTGTTAATATTACTCAGGAAAACCGCAAACTGATACCTTGTACTCGCGCAAAACTTACTGCCGCTTATTTTTCTGGTGTAATAAACCACGGGTATACTATCCCCGTTTACCATCATTAAATACCCGAACGGGTTTGTGCCGCTATGGTCAAAATTTATAGTTTTAAAAGTATCATCGTAACAATTTGCCGAACTGTTTAAAATTAAATAATTGCCCGGATTAGGGCATCGCCCCGAGCCGCCAGGCTTCATTGTTGAATAACCGTCTAATAACGGTGGGCCTACCGGTGTATAATTAGTACCAAAGCCAAAGTCTTCGTAAAGCACAGGATCGCCCAGGCTATTTTGCGCCCCCACCCTTAGGGTAAAAAATATGGCAAGTACCGATAATAGTATGCGTTTATTGGTTAGCATTGGTGCTGATATACAGGCTTATCCAAAAATATATTTTTTTGTCAGATTATTGCCTTAATCTTTGTAATAAGGCTTTTTACACCCACGCAGTTACAAAAACAAATAAGTATACCCACAGGTTATTCATCCAGCTAAAACACCACCATGAAAACTTATTTAATATACATAACCGGCATTGTTTTACTGGCGGCGAGCTGTAAACAGAAAAAGGTAGACCAAACCAAGGCTGCAGCGGTAAATACACCTACTAAGCAAGAGGTTAAACTCCCGGCGCCTTACGAAACAAAATCGGTAAGTAATTATTGCAAGGTTATTGGCTGGCCTGCAGGTAAAACGCCAATAGCACCTGCAGGTTTCAGGGTTAATTTATTTGCCGATAGTTTAAGAAATCCACGCAATATTTATGTGGCCCCTAACGGGGATATTTTTGTATCCGAAGCTAATACCGAGATTAAAGGGATAAAAAAGATAGGCGCCAAAATAATAGGCGTAGCTGCATCGCAAAACCTGGGCAAAAGCGCTAACCAAATCTCTATTCTCCGCGATAGCAATGGTGACGGTATTCCCGATAAACGGGAAGTGTTTTTGAACCATCTAAACCAGCCATATGGCATCCTCATATTGGGCAACTCGTTTTACGTGGCCAATACCGATGGACTTTGGAGATACGATTACAAAGCCGGGCAAACAAAGATCACAACATCCGGTAAAATGATTTTGGCTTTACCAGCCGGTGGATATAATAACCACTGGACACGCAACCTGCGCGCAAACAGCGCGGGTACTAAGATCTATATTTCCGTAGGCTCGGGCAGTAACGTTGCCGAACATGGCCTGGAGAACGAGATACGCCGTGCCGATATACTGGAAATAAACCCCGATGGTAGTGGCGAACGCGTTTATGCAAGCGGGTTGCGTAACCCTGCCGGGATAGATATTCAACCGGGAACAAATGTGTTATATACCGTGGTTAACGAACGTGATAACCTGGGTGATGAGTTGGTACCCGATTACCTGACAAGCACAAAGCAAGGCGGGTTTTATGGCTGGCCATGGGCATACTTCGGCCGGCATGAAGACCCACGACTAAAAGTTAAACGGCCCGATATGGTGAAGAAAACCCTAACGCCCGATCTGTCTTTAGGCCCGCATACCGCATCATTAGGCCTGGTATTTTACACTGCCAATAAGTTTCCTGCAAAGTATAAAAATGGCGTGTTCATTGGTCAGCATGGCTCATGGAACAGGTCGGTGCTGTCTGGTTATAAAGTTGGTTTTGTGCCATTCGTTAATAACAAGCCTGCCCCGCAAATGGAAGATTTTTTAACGGGGTTTGTGGCTAACCTGGAAAAGAAAGAAGTGTACGGCCGCCCGGTTGGTGTAGCTGTAGCCAAAGATGGCTCCCTGCTTGTTGCCGATGATACCAGCAACCGTATTTGGCGCGTTAGTGCTGAATAAAGCTTATGTAATATTTTTGACAAGGACGACCCAATGCACTGTAAAGGTCTATTTTTACGTAATTTAGCCACGCTTATGACAAAAAATTACTTAACCTTGGTTTCGTTTATAGTTATTACCGGCAGCGCTTTTGCCCAAACAAAACCTGCCACTAATAAGACTGATACCTTACTCCAGCTAAAGCCCGTAACGGTTAAAGCCTATCTATCCGAACAGCCTGTGCTGAGTGTACCGGCATCTGTTAGTGTATTAGGAGCATCGCAATTAAAACTACAGCCCGATAATTCTTTTGTTACCGCGCTAAATACGGTACCCGGTGTACGTGCCGAAGAGCGATCGCCGGGCAGTTACCGTTTATCTATAAGGGGTAGCTTACTGCGTTCGCCATTTGGGGTGAGGGATGTGAAAATTTATTTTGATGAGATCCCGCTTACCGATGCAGGCGGCAATACTTACCTAAATGCTATCGACATTGGCAACATACGCCATGTGGAGATTTTGAAAGGCCCCGATGGCAGCTTGTTTGGCGCTAACTCGGGCGGTGTGGTTTTGCTTAGTCCCGTTAACCGGGCCGATAGCAATTACCTGTCGGCAGGGATAAGCGCGGGTTCGTATGGTTTGTTTCACGAGAAGATTTCGCTACAAAATACCAGTTCAAAAAACCGTTTCAACTTTAATCAGTCGTACCAAACGTACGATGGCTACCGCCAAAACAGCCGCATGCACCGCAACTATTTGCAGGCAGGCGATGCTTATCAATACGGACAAAAAAGTGAATTGCGGGCATTGGTTATGTACTCTGATCTGGATTACCAAACTCCCGGCGGTTTAAACTTTGCGCAGATGCAGGCCAATCCAAGGTCGGCAAGGCTGCCAACTGCCACCCTACCCGGCGCTATTGATCAGAAGATCCGCATCAATACCAAATTGCTTTTAGGTGGCCTGGTGAATGATGCCCAACTAACCGACCGTATCCGTAACGTACTTGCTGTTTTTGGTAATCATGTAAATTTTGCCAACCCGTTCATTACTAATTATGAGCAACGCAGCGAAAACACCTATGGCATGCGTACCTATTTTGAATTGGCAGCCATCCCGAAGGAAAACTTTGATTGGAAGCTGAACCTGGGTATGGAGTGGCAACAAACCAATTCGCAAATAAGCAATTATGATAACAATGCCGGCGAAAAGGGCGATGTACAAAGGATAGATAAGATAAACACAGGGCAGCATTTCTTTTTTGCCCGTTACGCTGCAGACCTGTTTAAACGCCTGCATATAGAAGCAGCCGCAAGCCTGAACTATTACGGTTACAAATTCCGCAATCTGGAACCGCTTAACGAGACTGACTTTACCAACCGTAGTTTTGATGCTGTGGTGATGCCGAAACTGGCCCTGTCTTACCAAATTACCAATGATTTTATATGGCGCGGATCGGTTAGTCGCGGATACTCAACACCTACCACTGCCGAGATCAGGCCGACAAACAACATAATCAACACCGGCCTGCAGGCTCAATTAGGGTGGAATTATGAGACCGGTTTCCGTTTGAGGAACAAGGATGAAAGCATGTTCCTGGATGCATCTGTATTTTATTATAAGCTGGATAAATCCATCGTTCGCCAATTAAACCCCGATGAAACTGAATATTACATTAACTCCGGCGGCACCAACCAACCCGGTTTTGAGCTGGCTTTTACCGACTGGCTTATCCGTCAGAATAATACCCAGTTTATTCGTGGCCTGCAGTTCAACACATCACTTACAGTAAGTCGTTTCAAATTCAGGGATTACAATGTGGCCGGTGCAAGTTATTCGGGTAATCGCTTAACAGGCGTCCCGCGCGAGGTTATCGTATCGTCGATACAAACTTTGTTTCCGAAAAAATTCGCTTTGTTTGTGCAACATAACTATACCTCATCCATCCCTCTGAATGATGCTAATACGGTGTATGCCGCTAAATATCACTTGCTACAGGCCAAAGCATCGTGGCAGCACAGCATCAGCCGTAAAACCCGCTTTGAGCTTTATGCCGGGGCTGATAATTTGCTGAATCAGAAATATAGTTTAGGGAATGATTTGAATGCGGTAGGTAACCGGTACTATAACCCATCGCCACCAAGGAATTACTTTTTTGGTGTGAATGTGAATATGTAAGCCTCTTACCCCCCCTAATTTGGTGTCCTCACCAAATTTATACGCCTTGCATGTAGGTTGTTGGTGAGGACACCAACAACGGGATGAATTATTTTATATATTGATTCATTGCAGTTGACTTCAGTCAACGGATAACCAAGAGAAAGGGATGGCTTTAGCCAAAATGCGAGATGCGGCTAAAGCCGTTTACTACATACATATCCGTCCCATAAATGGGACGGATATGATATAATCTTGCATGTAATGACCCAAACCCGCTCTGTCATTTCAAACGAACATAGAGCGGCCGTGAAAGGGTGTGAGGAGGAATATTTTATACTGTGCATCCCGATATGCAAGCCATCCTGTCTGTTGTAAAAGATTTCTCCTCGCTATCGCTCGTTCGAAATGACATGATTTATTAACAAGAAAGGCTGCCCGTAAGGCAGCCTTTCTTGTTATCTTCTCACCCTCTTTGCGCAGCAGAGAGGGTCGACCAGCGTAGCGTAGTCGGGGTGAGTAGACTACATCGCAGGGTTCTCTTTATTCTGCACCTCGGCTACATTACCCCCTCGCCCTTTTACATCAAACGCGCGGAACTTGATAATGCCATTGGCCGGGATAGGGTTTTCATAAACCGGACTATTCTCATTAGGCTCTTTACCGTTAGTGGTGTAGCGTATGGTCATACCCGGGAACTGGATATTGCTTTTATATTTTCCATCCTCTAAAATAACACCCGGTTTCGGGATCCTGAAGTTGTAACCACCGTTGTAATAAGCCAGGCGTGGCAACTCGCGTTTTCCTAATATATTCAGGAATTTGCTCCAATCCGCATTGTACAATTCGCGGGCTTTAAGTGTATCGCGCTCGGTAGCCCAAGCCGGGTCTTTAGCCCATGCACGCTCAGCCAAACCTATCAGCTTAGGGAAGATCATATAGTCCATGCGCTCGGCACTTTTAACTGTTTCGCCCCAAAGCGCACCTTGCAGACCTATAATATTGGTTTTACCATAATCTGTTAAGCGTTGTTTGCCTAAAAACAGGTTACGGTTAATCGGGCGACCATTCTTATCAACGTCGGCATTTTTAAAGTAATCGTACGGGATAAAAGAGAAGAATTTATCTATCCCCAAAAACGCGCCCCAATAATAACCCGGCTCGTCGTACGATTTATAGTTAGCCATATCAAAATACAGGTTAGTTACACAGGTAAGGACAACCTTGTAACCTCCGTTTGCCAGTTTGTAGGCCAGATCTTCCTGCCCATCACCTAAAACATTGTTCCAAACATCAACCTGCATTTTCTCGCCTAAAAATTGTGGGTTAGGTACATAGGTACTTTGCCCGTCAACAGCGGTTTTGCGCAAAGCCATTTCTTCCCAGCCCGAAAGCCTGATGTTACGTTTCTTCAAAATATCATTCACACGTCCGTAAAAATAATACCACAGATCGCCGGTATTTTGTATTTCGGGGTTGCTTGCCTTTAAAGCCAGATAGGCTGGCGATTGCTCCCAAACATGCACGGGCACCTCGTCGCCCCCAAAATGGATGGCAGGCAACGGCGCACCGGCTTCCTTGTAGATATTCACCAGATCGCCAACAACTGTTTCTATATAGTTATAGGTTGATGGCAGGGCAACATCAATTACGTTATCGTTCCAGTATTGCACCGAGCGGTAGTCAGATTTATCATTCAGATCGCGCAGCAAATTGCGTTCGGCACCGGCTTTATCGCCAGCGGCAAGCAAACGATTGTAACGCACATCCATCGCTTTGATAGATGCACGGGCATGGCCGGGAGTTTCAATTTCGGGCAATACGGTTACGTGGCGCTCGGTGGCATATTTTAAGATCTCGATATAATCGGCCTTGGTATAAAAACCTGTACCGGCGGTATTTGTAAAATCGGGACCCGAACCATGAGATGCAGGCAGGAATGCTTTGCTATCCAGCGTATGCCCGCGTTTAGAACCAACGGCAGTTAATTCTGGTAATGAAGGTATCTCTATCCTCCAGCCTTCGTCATCGGTTAGGTGCATGTGCAGCGTATTCAGCTTATAAACCGCCATCAGGTTTATTAATTTAAGCACCTGTTGTTTGCTTTGAAAGTTACGTGCTACATCCAGCATTACCGCACGATACGGAAAACGGGGTTCGTCTTTAACATTGATACACGGAACAGGGATGCTGGCTTGTGCTTTCATCCACGGAGATGCAGAAATGGAAGTTTTGAACGACTGAATGCCATAGAACAAACCAGCAGGGGTTGATGCCGTAATGGTCATATCGTTTGGCGTAACGCTTAATGTATAAGCCTCCGCGCCCAAGCCTGCATCTTTCTTAAATATGATCTTTTTATCCTTTGATGTGCCTTTTAGCTTGCTGCATAAAAGTTTTTCAATCCCTGTAATAAAATAGGCTTTCTCTTTAGCAAACAAAGGATCGCTTACAATGCTTACCGCATTGGTTATAACAAAATTGCCGGTGCTTTCAGTATAGCTAAGCGGCGTTGGTATAATTTTTTGCAGTTGCGATGCCGGGATATCCTGAATGATCTTGTTTTGGTTATACAGTATCTCGGGTGTAATCAGTCCCTGGTAAGTTGGGATATATGGTTTAATAGTAAAATCACCGGGGGAATAACCTTTTGCGGGTTCGCTATCCCAAACCAAATATGGGCCTTCAATGGCATCGGTAAAATTTACTACTGTGGCTTCACATATATATTCTATGCGGATGCTTTCGCCGGGTTTTACATCCTTAATTTTATCATTCGGACTGATGCTGTACAAGTCGCCGTTTACCTGTAATACTTTGGCGTTGCCGCTAACCGCATCGGCTGTAAAATTACGGGACGAGTTAAAATAGATCTTCCAGCCTGTAGCAGGTAAAGTTTGTTTACCCGTGTTAGTGATAGTTAAAGCCGTAAGCGCTTGCTGCTTATTCTGGTAATTGTTATCTACAACCTCCCAGGTCAGGTGCAGGTTTTTAACATCAAAATTTGGCACATCGGCCATAACTGCCACAGTTTTTAGACTAACCGCGACAAACAATAACAGGGTAAGAAAACGACGCATCAGATTTATATTTAGGGTTTATACCGTAAATATAATGATTTTAAGATGTGGAAATACTTTTTAAAATATTTTTTAAAGTTGCGAATTTTATCCATCCGTCGCCTTCATATCCAAATGCAAACTGTTTAGGATGGAGGATCTCGGCAAGTATTTCAACAGAATCTACAATACGCGGGCCGGGGCGGTTAAAGTATTGGTTACCATCGGCAATGTAAATACGATTATTTTTCACGGCCTTTAATTCGCTGAAACCGGGTTGTTCCAGCAGGATATTTATTTCGCGCATGGTACGCTCGATAGAAAACCCGCAAGGCATTAACAGGATAACCTCAGGATCGCTTTCGCGGATATTGTCCCAGCTTACATAAGGAGAATGCTTGCCAGGTTGCGCCAATATAGGCGTGCCGCCTGCTATGCTAACCAGTTCGGGGATCCAGTTACCTGATATCATCATAGGCTCTAACCACTCTACACAGGCAACGGTTGGTTTATTCTCCATAAACTTTAGCTTATGGCGGATGATGTCTACACGTTCCTGCAGATCTTCAAGCAAACGCTCGCCTGCCTCTTTTACATTAAGAGCCTTTGCTACAGTTTTGATATCATTAAATATATCATCCAAACTATTGGGTTGCAGGGAAATGATCTGCGCTTGCTTATCCAGATAGTTTTCCAGCGCCTGCTCAACTTCGGTTAATGACACGGCGCAAACTTCGCATTGGGCCTGGGTAATAACAACATCCGGGGACAGCTCTTTTATTACCTCGCGGTTAACAGTGTATACAGATAAGGCATCAGCTAATATCTCTTTTACCTTAACATCAATATCAGCACTGCTTAACCCATCGGGGAAGTTTGCTTCTGAGCAGATAGGCAGGTGCGTAATGCTTTGCGGATAATCGCACTCGTGCGAACGGCCAACCAGGCTGGCTTCCAATCCTAATGCACAAACTATCTCGGTAGCGGCGGGTAATAACGAAACTATTTTATGAGCAGACATCTTTTTTCAGTTTGCAGTTGTCGGCTTGCAGTTTGCATGGCTTTATGCCCACTGCCAACTACAAACTGCCAACTTAATGGCACTGCAAATATGCGAATTAATGAAGTTGATAAATAACGTTAGCGAAAATTGACTTCGGGTTGATTGAATTGGCTTGCTTAAGAGTTGACTCACCCCGACTACGCTACGCTGGCCGATCCTCTCTGCTACGCAAAGAGGGTGCAGATTTTATTCCCTCCCTCGGGAGGGGTGCGGTTGTTTGTGTAATGGCAGGGAGGGGGTTAACCTCGTAATTCATTAACCCCTCCCTACCCTCCCAAGGGAGGGAATTAACCTCCCCGCGTTAGGGATTGCAGCGGATACCGGCCAGTGGCTAAGGCCTATGCGGTATGAGCGTAAAGCCCGGCCGCAGGCAACGCCCCAAATAATCCACTCATAAACTACTTTGCCCATTAAAATATTATCTTTGCGCAAATGATATTCCTAACCTTTTTTATCGGGGTAATTGCCAACTTTATTGGTTACGTACCGCCCGGTAACATTAACCTTACGTTAGTACAGATCACCATAAACAGGGGCATAAAACAAGCCCTTCAGTTCATTATAGCTTTTTCATGTGTCGAGTTCTTTTTTACCTATGTGGTAATGCAGGGCGCTAAATGGCTATCTGAAGAGGTTAGGCTGGATACCATAATTGATTGGGTAATGGTTGTGCTTTTTGGCACCCTGGGCACAATTACCTGGTTAAACAGGAACAAACCACCAAAAACCACATACTCTAACCACGCCAGTATTAAATACGGCATTTTGCTGGGCTTTATAAACCCTATGCAAATCCCCTTTTGGATGGTAACGGGCACCTACCTGATAACTCACGAATGGATTGAAGATGGCAGGCTGGCCTTAGTTATCTTTAGTATAGGATCTGCAGCAGGTGCATTTATCGCCCTATTTTTATATGCCAAATTTGCAAAATACCTGCAAAATAAGTTTGAACTAAGTACAAGGGTTATTGATATTAGCATTGCCATACTGTTCTTTTCCTTTGCTGCTTACCATATTTTTAAGCAGGTGTACCTGGTGTTTTTTAAGTAATCCCTCCCTAAGGGGGAGTTGAATATTATATTAAACGTTTGAAGCATCTATTCGGCGATAGCACAGTTTGTGAATGGATCCTTCGTTCCTCAGGATGACAAACTAAAAACTGTCATTTATGGTTTTATCTCCTGAAAGAAATAAATACTCGCCGAAATTTCTCTTTTTGTGGTTCGATAATCAAAAAGTAATGCCGCGGATAAACTGATGAGGCCACAAACAAATATTCCCTGTAGCCTGTAAAGGTGAAACCCATATTCAAACATCTGACTCATTTGATGCCCGTCGATAAAATGATATTTAACATATAATAGGATCGGTGAAAGTAATAACGAATAGGTTGCACAATACAGAAAGTTTAGCAGTGCCAGCTTCTTATCCATTTCGCCCTGAATGATTAAGGTTTGATTATTTTTTGATGCCCTCCGCAAATAAGTTTGATTAAATAACTCAAAGCGCATATTAGAAACACTCTTTGATTTAGCGTCAATGTCTTTAATATCTTTTCTTGCCACCTTAAGCCAT
>NZ_JAQBOI010000040.1 GCF_028288105.1 Mucilaginibacter sp.
AACTGATAGATAATTTTAACCGCCTGCTGGCCCACCTGCAAAACGCCTTCGAACTACAGCAAACCTTTGTGGCCAATGCATCGCACGAGCTGCGCACCCCGCTTACCAGTATTATGGGCGAGGTAGAAGTGGCCTTAGAGAAAAATCGTGACTCTGCCGAATACGAGCGCATTTTATCATCAATAGCCACCGATGGTGCCCGCCTGCAGGAAACCATCACCAGTTTAATGGAGCTGGCACAGGTAGATCTGAACTATACCCAGGCCAAACTATCGCCGGTTAGGGTAGATGAATTGATTTGGGAACTGGAGGAGCAATGGTCGGGCAGGAAAGGGCCGGGTATGCTCAAAATACAGTTAGCCAGTTTACCCGAGGACGAAGAGCTCCTCACTATTCCGGCCAATAAGCAGATGCTTTATATCGCCCTGAATAATATTATAGATAATGCCTTTAAATATTCGGAACCGCATCCTGTTACGCTGAGTTTTGAAGCGACTACAACTCATATAAAAATATCGGTCAGCGACCAGGGCCGGGGTATTACTAAAGAAAACGCCGGGAAGATCTTTCATCCATTCTTTAGGGCCAATAAGGATAAGTCAATTGCCGGCAGTGGTATTGGGTTGTATATTACCAGCAAAATAATTGAATTGTTCAAAGGGACCATAAGCGTGGAATCTGAGGGGCAGGGCAGTACCTTTATTGTTGAGTTTATAAAAAACAACACCCTCTCTTAAATTCTAATGCTATTCTAATTTGGTTCTAATGTATCTCTAATACACGTGCAATAGTTTTGGTGCTATCAAACAATTGCACTCATGTTACGCAGATATTATAGTTTTATAGTCCTATTTGCCCCATTCTTTTTATTGGGGCGCAATGCATACGCACAAACAGATACACTTAAGGTAACTTTTAAGGATGTCGAAAAAAGCTTCCTGACCAATAACTTAAGCCTTCTTGCTCAAAAGTACAATGTTGATGCCGCGCAGGCATTAGTTAAACAAGCCAAACTTTGGGATAACCCCGTTTTAAGTACCGACCAAAATATTACCGACGCCAACAAAAAGTTTTTTGACCATAGCAATGGCAACGGGCAAATACTTGTCCAACTAAGCCAGGTTTTTAAAACCGCCGGCAAACGTGGCAAACAAGTACAGGTAGCAAGCGATGATGTAAAAATCCAGCAGGCACAGTTTAATGACCTGTTGCGCAACCTGCATTATAACCTGTTACTTGATTTTTCGCAGGTGGCTAATCTGATAGACCAACGTAAGGTTTACCAAACCGAGATTGCATCGGCTACTAATATGGTTAACGCTACCGATAAATCTTACCAGGCCGGTAATAACTCGTTAAAAGACCTTATCCGCTTAAAGGCCTTATTATTTGGCTTGCAGAATGACATGGTAGAGATTGACCGCCAGATAAACGACCTGCAAAGCGAACTTAAAACTTTATTGGTTGCTAACGCGGATCAATTTATAGCCCCGCAAATAACCTTTAACAATAGCGATACAACACTCAACGCAGCCACGCTATCCGAACTGGCAAAGGCAAACCGGGGCGATTATTTGGCTAACCAATATTTGTTAGACCAAAATAATCATAACCTGTCCCTGCAAAAAGCTATGGCTGTGCCCGATATAACCATTGGAAGCACCTATGACCAGAACAGCAGCTACGCCCGCAACTTTGTAGGATTAGAGATAAGCCTGCCACTGCCTATTTTTAACCGCAACCAGGGCAATATCAAAAACGCCAAACTTGCCGCCCAAAGCCAGGAGTATACCCTTAAAAACAGCGAACTGCAATTGCAGAACGATGTGTATTCGGCTATACAGCAGTACAATTTAAGCCAGCAATTATTGGGTACCCGCGAGAATGACTTTTATAATAAGTACGATCAGTTGTTTAAGGGCATGTCTAAAGCATATCAGCAAAAGCAAATAAACCTGCAGGAGTTTGTAGACTTTTTTGACTCGTACCGCGAAACCAAACTAAAAATATTACAGCAGCAGCTAAACCTGCAAAAAGCCATTGCCGATTTAAATTACGCGGTAGGCACCACAGTTGTAAACCCATCATAAAAAGCACTACATCAGCATAAAAGAATAATGAAAAAACAAATAATATACGTTGGCCTGGCTTTAATAAGCCTTACCGCTTGCCAGGAGAAAAAAACCGGCACTATGGAAACCAAACAGGTTTGCATAAGCGATTCGCTGCAAAAAATGATAAAGATAGATACCGCTAAAAGCACACCGATGAAGGATGAGCTTACCCTATCCGGCGAGGTATCGTTTGATGAGAACAAAGTGGTAAAAGTATTCCCTTTTACAAGCGGGCAGGTAATGGAGGTTAAGGTTTCCCTGGGCGATAAAGTAACCAAAGGCCAAACCCTTGCCATTATACGCAGTGCGGATGTAGCCGGCAGCTATACCGATTTAAGTGCTACAAAATCTGACCTTGCCATAAACAAACGCCAGTTAGAACAAGCCGAATACCTGTACAAAAACGGGATATCAAGCGAACGCGATTATACCGAAGCTAAAGAAAATTACAACAAGGCAGTAGCTGCGAATAGCAAAGTCCGCGACCAAATTGCTATTAATGGCGGCGGTAATACCAATGCCAGCGGCTCACTTGTTATAAAAGCGCCGGGCAGCGGTTACATTGTAGAAAAGAATATCTCGGCAGGTAACTTTATCCGTCCTGATAACAGCAGCAGTTTGTTCACCATATCGGATATGAAGGATGTTTGGATCTGGGCAAACGTATTTGAAACAGACATAGCCAAAGTTAAAAAAGGCTATGATGCCAAAATAACAACACTGGCCTATCCGGATAAAACCTTTAACGGTAAAATAGACGAGATAAGCTCGGTACTTGACCCCGATAACAAGGTAATGAAAGTGCGCGTAGCCTTGGATAATAAGGATATGCTGTTAAAACCCGAGATGTTTACCAATGTGCTTATCTCAAATAAAGAGGGCTCAAGCTCGGTAGCTATCCCGGCATCGGCTGTGATATTTGATAGCAGCAAAAATTTTGTGGTGGTTTACAACAGCAAGTGCGACTTGCAGGTACGCGCGGTAAGTGTAATTAAAACGGTTGACGATATCACTTACATATCATCGGGTTTAAGGCCGGGAGATAAGGTGATCTCGAAAAGCCAGCTGCTGCTGTACAATGCTTTAACGGAAGATTAAACCGGACATTATTTATCTATTACACATTCCTCTAAGCATTTCTATTTTCTTTCAAACAAATGAACAAGCTAATTAAAAATATAATATACTTCTCGCTCAGGCACCGGGCGATGGTATTCTTTTTGACTGCGGTGCTGGCTGTATTGGGCGTCTGGAGTTATCTTAACACCCCGATTGAGACGTTCCCAGACGTTACCAATACGCAAATAATAGTTATTGCCCAATGGCCGGGCCGCAGCGCCGAAGAAGTGGAGAAAATGATCACCATCCCAATGGAAACCGTGCTTAACTCAGTACAAAAAAAGGTTAACCTGCGTACCACATCTTCGTTCGGCCTTTCGTACCTGCGTATCATATTTGATGACGATGTAGACGATGCCTTTGCCCGCCAGCAGGTGCTTAGCCGTCTGCAAAATGCTGATTTGCCGGATGGTGTAAAACCAGAGGTAGAACCCCCATACGGCCCAACCGGCGAGATCTATCGTTATACGCTTAAAAGCAAAACAGAATCTATCCACGATTTAACCGCCATACAGGATTGGATACTGGACCGTCAGTTTAAATCTATACAGGGTGTTGCCGATGTAAACAGCTTTGGCGGTGAGGAGAAAACTTACGAGGTGAGTGTAAACCCATCGTTGCTGCAGAAATACGGGTTAACATCGCTTGATGTGTACAACGCCATAAACCGCAGTAACATTAACGTGGGCGGCGATGTAATTGAGAAGAACGACCAGGCCTTTGTGGTGCGTGGTATAGGTTTGATCAACAACATCAGCGAGATACAGAACATCATTATTAAAAATGTAAATAACGTGCCTATACTGGCGCGTAATGTTGCCGATATAAAGGAAAGCGGATTACCACGTCTGGGGCAGGTAAGTCGCGACAGGCAAAAAGATGTTATTGAAGGTATCATAGTAATGCGCAAAGGGGAGAACCCGGCGGTAGTATTAGATAAGATACGTGAGAAGGTTGCCGACCTGAATGAAAATATCCTGCCAAAGGATGTGAAGATAGATACCTTTTACGACCGTACCAACCTGATGGATTTTTGTACAGAAACGGTTATTCATAACCTGTTGGAAGGTATAGTGCTGGTAACGGTTATTGTGTTCCTGTTCATGGCCGATTGGCGGACAACTTTAACGGTGGCCATCATCATTCCGTTGGCATTGCTCTTTGCCTTTATATGTATGCGTATAAAGGGAATGACGGCCAATCTATTATCGATGGGGGCGGTAGATTTTGGTATTATCATAGATGGTGCCGTGGTAATGGTGGAGGGAATCTTCGTAGCGCTCGACCATCGTGCCAAAGAATTAGGCATGGAAAAGTTTAACAAGATCGCTAAGCTTGGCTTGTTCAAGAATGTTGGTGCGGAGATGGGTAAAGCTATCTTCTTTTCCAAACTGATCATCATTACATGCTTAATCCCAATCTTCGCTTTCCAGAAGGTAGAGGGTAAAATGTTTTCGCCATTGGCTTATACATTAGGCTTTGCCTTGTTGGGTGCGCTGATATTTACACTTACCCTGGTACCTGCATTGTCAAGTATCCTGCTAAGAAAAAACGTTAGAGAGAAACATAACCCGGTAGTGCTGTTTTTTGAGAACGGGATCCGTAAAATGTTTGGCTTTACTTATAAAAACCAAAAATTGAGTCTCATCATCGCCTTTAGTTTTATGGCGATAACTTTCTTCTCGGCTAAGTTCCTGGGGACGGAGTTCCTTCCTGATCTGAATGAAGGCGCCCTATGGGTAGAAGCAGAATTGCCAATGAGTGTATCATTGAACCAGGCCGAAAACATCAACCAAAAAATGATGCAGATACTGGAGAAATTCCCCGAGGTGAAGCAAACGTTGGCACAGGTAGGCCGTACCAACGATGGTACCGACCCTAAGGGTTTCTTTAACGTGCAGATCCAGGTCGACCTGAAGAATAAAAAGCAATGGCCAAGCGGTGTAAGCGAGGAAGAACTGATTGACCAGATGGATCAACAGCTGCGTAAACTGCCGGGTATTGTATTTAACTATTCGCAACCTATTCGCGATAACGTGGACGAAGCCGTGGCTGGTGTAAATGCCAGCATGGCCGTTAAAATATTCGGGCCTGATTTTGAAACGCTGGATAAAAAAGCAGATGCGGTACTTAAAGTGCTGAAGGATGTAAAAGGTGTAGACGATTTAGGCGTGCTACGTAATCTTGGCCAACCCGAGTTTAGGATAGAGCTTGATCAGCAGAAAATGGCGTTGTATGGTGTTGCAACTGCCGATGCAAACTCGGTGATAGAGATGGCCATAGGCGGTAAAGCTGCCACGCAATTGTATGAGGGCGAGCGTAAGTTCGACATCCGCTTGCGTTATCAGAAACAATATCGCGATACAGAAGAGAAAATAGAGAACCTGATGGTACCTACCATGAATGGCTCAAAAATATCCATTAAGGAGATCTCAACAATTAAACAACTGACCGGTCCGGCATTTATCTTCAGGGATAATAACACGCGCTATATAGCAGTCAAATTTAGTGTGCGTGGCCGCGACCTGGGCAGTACCATTGCCGAAGCGCAGAAAAAAGTTAATGCTGCTGTTAAACTGGATAAAGGTTATGCCTTTACCTGGAACGGCGAATTTGAGAACCAGATCCGTGCTTCAAATACATTAGCGCACGTTGTGCCTATTTGTTTACTGGTTATCTTCCTGATACTATATATCACCTTTGGCAATGCTAAAGATGCTATGCTTACCATTATGAACGTACCGTTCGCGCTTATAGGCGGGATACTGGCACTGCATATTACCCATACCAACTTCAGCATATCTGCCGGTATTGGTTTTATAGCCTTGTTTGGTGTATGTATTCAAAATGGTGTGATATTGATATCTGTGTTCCGCAAGAACCTGGAAGCCCATATGCAGCTTGATACAGCCATATTAGAAGGTGTGGTATCACGTGTGCGCCCGGTGGTTATGACCGCCCTGATGGCTGCCATAGGCCTTATGCCTGCCGCTTTATCAACCGGTATTGGCAGCGAAACCCAAAAGCCCTTAGCCATTGTGGTTATAGGCGGGTTAATTACTTCAACTATTCTTACCCTCTTAATATTACCTGTTATTTATGCAATGGTTTATCGATTGATCCATAGACGTGAAAACCGGAAACTATTAGAAAGGATAGGTGTAGTTAGTGCTTAGTTTATTGTTTGAAACATTGTATCGCCCTAAGGTAAACCGCGAGGGTTTACTTTAGGGACTGCAATGTTACCGAAGCAATATCCTGCAATGTTTTTTCATCGGCACCTGAACGGGCTGTTACCCTTAAGCCGCTAATGGTGTTAAATATGAACCTTGCAATAGCAAGAGGAGTACTGTCCTGATTTATCTGGCCACTTTTTTGGCCTTTTTCTATAGCCCTGGTTAAGGCATCTACAACACTTTGGTTGTTCAGGTTTACCAGATTTTTTATTTCCGGATCATGGCTGGAAAGTTCAACGGCAGTATTCACCATAAAGCAGCCCTTGGTTAAGTCATCCTTAATACTTTCCTGAATTATCCTGTCAAAAATTTCTTTTACAACTTCGTAGATATTATCTGCATTGTTTAGTAGTGATAATACAGCACTGGTTTGCTTATCCTGGTAGTGTTTAAGCGATTTGGTAAACAACGTGCGTTTATCTGTATAGGTATTATACAGGCTGGAACGATTGATGCCCAAGCCATCCACAAGGTCTTGTGCCGATGTTGCATAATAGCCCTTTTCCCAAAATAGGTTTACCGCTTTTTCCAGCAGTTCATCCTCGTCAAATTCCTTCTTGCGTGCCATGATATAATTAGTTAAAACAAAATTACCGATTTGAAACGTTTGTTCCAAATCGGTATAAAAAAATAGGATGATGTTAATTAATACATTACTGCGTTAACGGTAAGGCCGCCATCAACTGTAATTTCGGTACCGGTGATAAATGATGCATCATCAGAAGCCAGGAACCTAACCACGTTTGCAATTTCTTCTGATTTACCAAAACGTTTCAATAAAATACGTTCGGCTAATACAGTTCCAAAACCATTCACTTCTTCTTCGGTTAAACCCAATTTGTCATATATAGGGGTAGCAACAGGGCCGGGAGATATCGCGTTTACACGGATGTTACGTGGTGCAAGCTCCTGGGCCAAAATTCTATTAAATGATATAATAGCGGCTTTACTAGCACCGTAAACACTACTGCCCGGCATGCCCAAAACTGCGTTAACCGATGTGTTAAATATAATAGATGCACCATCATTTAATATGGGGATGAACTTTTGAACGGTGAAGTAAACGCCTTTTACATTAGCGTTCATAATGCCGTCAAAATGTGCTTCGGGAGCAGTTTCAACCGGACTAAAATTGGCTATACCTGCGTTAAGGAACAAGATATCCACTTTGCCAAATTGGGCTTTTACTTCTGCTACTAAACTATCTATCTGATCTAAATTGCTTTGGTCAGATACAATGCCTGTAACACCAAGTTCCTGGGCTGCCTTAGCAACCGAATCTTTATTACGGCCGGTGATGATAACCCGGGCACCTTTATCGGCTAATTCTTTTGCTGATGCGTAACCAATACCGCTGTTACCACCTGTAACTACGGCAACTTTGTTTGCTAAAATTTTCATTTTTTATGTGTTAATTTTTGTTTTTGTGATTTGATAGACAAATGTAATCATATTGAAACGTTCGTTCCAAATTAAATCAAAAAATAATGGAACGTTTGTTCCATTATTGCAATTCTCTTACAAACCCGACCGGAATATCATCCTAAACGACTGGTCGCGGCTAATGTATGACACCGCCCAGTTGTACAATGTCTGCAGTTTGTTACGATAGTTTACCAATGATATCAAGTGAATAAACAACCACATAAATAAGGCAATAATGCCGCTGAAGTGTAGTTTATGCTTAAACAGGTCTACCACAGCATGGTTCCTACCTATAATGGCCATATCGCCTTTATCAAAGTATTTAAAGGCTTTTAAGGGTTTGCCTTTCGCCATAGCTATAAAGTTATTGGCAAGCGTTTTTCCTTGCTGTATGGCAACCTGCGCTATTTGTGGGTGGCCAATAGGGTAGGCAGCATCTGTTGTAAGGATAGCGGCATCGCCAATGGCGTATATATTATCTAACCCCTGTACTTTGTTATACTGGTCGGTTATCATACGTTTACCTGCGCCCAGGCTGGTTACCGGTATCCCGTCAAATGTATTGGCCGTAATACCTGCCGCCCATATCAAGGTTTTTGATTCAATAACTTCGCCGTTTGATAAGGTTACTTTATCGTCAACATAATCGCTTACACGGGTGTTCAGCTTAACTTTAACGCCAAGGTTAGTGAGTACTTTATAAGCCTCCTTGTGTGTTTTTTCGCTCATGGCGCCTAACAGGTTGGGGCTGCCATCAACAATATATATACCGCCGGGCTGGTTGATAAGTTCGGGGTAGTCTTTTTTGAAAATGTAGTTTTTCATTTCGGCTAACATGCCCGATACCTCAACACCTGTAGGGCCGCCACCGGCAACTACTATGGTAAGCATCTTTTTACGCTCGGCAGGGTCTTGGGTAATGGTTGCCTTTTCCAGTGTTTTTAATAAAGCGTTACGCATGCGCAGGCCATCGTCAATGGTTTTCATGGGGATGGCATTCTTTTCAATATTTTCGTTACCGAAGAAATTGGTTTTGGCGCCTGTTGCAAACACCAGGTAATCGTAACTTATTTCGCCGTCTTTTAAATAAACGGTTTGGCTGGCCGGGTCAATTTTTACCGGTTCGCCCATACGGAAGCTAATTTGATCCTTACGAAATAATTTACGGAAAGGATAACTGATGCTTGATGGTTCCAGGAAACTGGTTGATACCTGGTAAAGCAGTGGAGGGAAGTAATTGTAGTTGTTTTTATCTACCAGGGTAACCTGGTAGTTTTTGTTTTTTGCCACGTTTTGTGCAAAGTTTACACCGGCAAACCCTCCCCCAATAACCACAATTTTTTTAGCAATGCCAAGCCTGTCGCCTGTTGCATCTGCCGGGTTAGAAAGATCGCTCATTTCTGTAGATTTATGTTTGTCACCATTATAAATGACGATGTAAATATACTTATTGTATTTTATACACTATGTAGTATTTGGCATATTTTACACAACGCTGATAGTGTGAAAGTAAGCAAATTAACGGCCACAAAAAAACCGCTTTTAAACAAGTTAAAAGCGGTTTTTAATATTGCTGCGAGAGCGGTATTGGCTACAAATAAGATTGCAGCGCACCACTGCGCGATGATTGTTTTATACGTTGCAGCGCCTTGTCTTTTATCTGACGAACACGTTCGCGGGTTAGTACAAATTTCTCGCCTATTTCTTCTAAGGTATGGGTATTGTTGTTACCTAAACCGTAAAATAATACAAGAACTTCGCGGTCGCGCTCGCCTAATTTAGATAGGGAACGTGCCAGCTCGGTAGCAAGCGAATCATGTATCAGCATGCTATCTGTAGTAGGGTCGTCGTTATGCATTACATCCAGCAAAGTGCCTTCTTCACCTTGTTGAAAAGGCGCGTCGATAGATACCTGGCGGCCCGAATTACGTAACGAGTCGGCGATTTTTTCAACCGTAGTTTCCAGGCATTCTGCCAGTTCTTCGGGTGTAGCTTCGCGCTCAAATTCCTGCTCCAGTTTTGACTGTGTTTTGCGGATCTTGCTTAATGTACCAATTTGGTTCAATGGCAACCTAACCGAGCGTGATTGATCTGATATGGCCGAAATAATAGATTGACGGATCCACCATACCGCGTATGATATAAACTTAAAACCTTTAGTTTCATCAAAACGACGGGCGGCTTTTATCAGACCAAGGTTTCCCTCGTTAATAAGGTCGCCAAGGGTAATACCCTGATTTTGATATTGTTTTGCTACAGATACCACAAAACGAAGGTTAGCTTTTGTAAGGCGCTCTAATGCTGCCTGGTCGCCTTCGCGTATTTTTTGTGCCAGGATAACTTCTTCCTGAGCAGTGATGAGGTCTACTTTACCGATCTCTGTTAAGTATTTATCAAGCGATTGGGTCTCGCGGTTGGTAATGGATTGACTTATCTTAAGTTGTCTCATTTAATGGGGAATAATGCGGCTATAATGCCGGCAATTAAACAATTTGCTAAACTTTAAAAGAGCGGGGACGGGTACTTTTGAATGGCCCGGAAAAAAAATAAAAGCATTCTCCGATTAAAGAGAATGCTTCACGATCATTAATTATAGTGTATTAAGCTACTTTAACTTTTACCGCGTTAGGGCCTTTTTTGCCTTCTTCTACTTCATACTGTACAGTATCATTCTCGCGTATGCGATCAACTAAACCTGATGAGTGAACAAACACTTCTTTGCCACCGTTACTTGGGGTGATGAATCCAAAACCCTTTTCTTCGTTAAAAAATTTTACTGTTCCTTGTTGCATTATATTGATTTAAATAGTGACAAATATACCTTAAATTATTCATTAATTAGTATAAATATGTAATTGATACACTTTTAGTTATAGTCAAGGTGTGTTTATAGCTAAAAATGACAATGAATTGTTTTTCGCGCTGATCAAACATTATCTATTTGTCAACCAATCATCACAATATTATGTTTGCACCAATCTGCAAATACCTGCAGCGCTTTTTTACGTTTATAGTGCAATGATGGTAAACCAGCATCATTTTCAAAATATATATGAAGAAAATAATCTTTCAAATAGCCCTATTATTAATCAGCGGCGTGGCTGCTTTTGCAGGCACAACTCCAAATCCCCCAACCAATGCTAAGGCTAAAATTGATACTGCCACATTTGCCACAGGCTGCTTTTGGTGTACCGAAGCAAAGTTTCAGCAACTAAGAGGTGTTAAAAAAGTGGTTTCGGGCTTTAGCGGGGGCAAAGTTGCCAACCCAACTTACGAGCAGGTTTGTACCGGTACCACCGGCCATGCCGAAGCTTGCAATATCATCTATGATCCATCGCAAATAAGTTATGATGAATTGCTGGCTGCATTCTTTGTAGCGCATGACCCAACACAGCTTAACCGCCAGGGTAATGATGTAGGCACGCAATACCGGTCGGCTATATTTTATCACAACGCGGCCCAAAAGCAAAAAGCCGAATACTACATTGGTAAATTAAATGCCGAAAAGGCTTATAAAAACAAAATAGTTACTCAGGTAAGCCCTTACACGGCTTTTTATAAGGCCGAAGATTACCACCAGAATTACTTTAACCAAAATAAAGGCAGCAACCCATACTGTAAATATGTAATACAGCCCGAACTGGATAAGTTTAAAAAAGTATTCAAAAACAAACTGAAGAACTAAAAATGAAACCGATATACATCACCGTGTTATTATTACTGTGCTTTACCTGCACGTTTGCGCAGCATTTAAAAAGCGCGAAAGGCCACGAGAATAACCCATACTATTCCAATACAGATACCAGCCCCATAAAGGTATCAGATACCGAGTGGAAAAAGATACTGCCGCCTGCATTGTACGCGACCGCCCGTGAACAGGCCACAGAACGCCCTTTTACGGGTCAGTTTTGGAACAAAAGCGCCAAAGGAACCTACTATTGTGCTGTTTGCGGTAACAAACTATTCAGGTCTGATGCTAAGTTTGCAAGCAACTGCGGCTGGCCAAGTTTTTACGAACCGGTAAGGAAGAACAGCGTAATTTATAAAGAAGATAATTCGGTTGGGATGGAACGTACCGAGGTGATCTGCGCGCGATGCAATTCGCACCTGGGGCATATATTTGATGATGGCCCGGCACCCACCTATAAAAGGTTTTGCATGAACTCCGTTTCTTTAGATTTTCAGCCAGACTGATAAGAAGTATATTTAGCATTTAAGACAGGCAACTATCCATCAACCGGCACCGTAATGTTTATAGCAAAACTACCGGTTGATGATATTTACTAACGATAATCTATTAGAATTTAAAAAGGGTTACGGCCAGCCATATATTGACAATTCCCGGCAGGGGATAGCTATAAACCATACAAAAAACCTTCATAATTTATCAGGTTCACCGCTTGTAAAAAAGCACAATATTATACTTAAACGGATAATAGATGTGGCTATGTCTGCCACGGTAACTGTATTCCTGCTTTCGTGGTTGTTACCGGTGTTAGCCCTAATGATAAAACTGGATTCGCCAGGGCCGGTGTTTTTTATACAAAAGAGAAACAAGAGAAATGGCAGGATCTTTAATTGCATTAAACTGCGCACCATGCTTGTCGAAACAAATGGCGATAGTTTATCGCCCTTAACAGATGCCGGGCGGATCACCACATTAGGCAGGTTTTTACGCAAAAGCCATTTAGACGAATTACCGCAGTTTATTAATGTGCTTATCGGCGATATGTCTGTTGTAGGGCCAAGGCCGCACATGCTGTCCGAAAATGAAAAGTTTAGCGAGTTGTTAGAGAGTTATAACAATCGCCATCATGTAAAACCGGGCATAACCGGCTTGGCACAATCTCATGGTTTTTATGGCCCCATCATTGATATACAGCACCTGAACGGAAAGACCGAATATGATATTTTTTACATCAAAAACTGGTCGGCCCTGATGGATGCAAAAATAGTGTTCAGAACTATTGGCCATACTTTGAAGAAACTACAATCCTGATCCAAAAGCTTTGAAATATCTTGCCACAGCCATTTTAAGCATACTTAATAAGCAGGAAAAGCAAAAGATAGGCAGCCTGATCATACTCGACCTGGTTATAGGCATACTTGACATCGCTTTTTTAGGGGGCATGTTATTGGTTATAAATTTTTATACCAACGGCGGGGCTGCTACTCCACCGGTTATCACACAATATTTTAATAAAGATTCCTTGCTGCTAATCAGCGGGTTTTTCCTGCTTTTTGGGTTGAAGAACTGGTTGGGTTACCGCATAACCAGGTCACAAAACTTTTTCTTTTACCGGGTAGCCTCGCGCTTATCTGACAGGAATATAAGGCAGTATTTAAAAGATAGCTACATCCGGTTTATCAATGTAGATTCATCCGTGCTTATTCGTAAAATAAGCCAGCAGCCCATCGAGTTCAGCAATTATATCCTCACCAATGTGCAGCAGGTGGTATCACAAAGCATCCTGATATTTTTCACCATTGTTGCTATTCTGTTCTATCACCCATCGCTGTTTTTACTGCTTTTTGTGTTGCTGTTGCCCCCCGTGGTTTTGCTGGCCTGGTTCATCAGGAAACGATTAAAAAACATACGTGCCGATAATAAAATAACCAGCGAAAAAACAATCCAGCATCTGCAGGAAACATTAGCCGGATACGTAGAAAGCAATGTTTTTGGGAAGGATGATTTTTTTGTAAATCGGTACTACGGCTATCAAAACAGACTAAACGAAAATATTGCCACCCAGCAAACTTTACAGGGGCTGCCATCACGGTTGATAGAGGTATTCGCTATCCTCGGTTTTTTTATACTGGTTGCTATTAATAAATGGAGCGCCAACTCCCCCGGTATCAATCTGCTGAATATCGGCATTTTTATGGCCGCATCATATAAGATCATCCCCGGGATAGTAAAAATACTGAACAGCACAGGGCAGATAAAAGCCTATGAGTTTACCCTGAAGGACCTGCAGCCATCAGCAGAAATTACACAGGAGAGTACATCATACCTTCCGGCACCTATAACCTCTTTAAATTTTTATAAGGTAGCTTTCGGGTTTAAAGATCGGCAGGTTTTAAATAATTGCAGTTTTGAAATAGGTGCAGGTGACATGGCGGGTATCTCGGGACATTCCGGCTTAGGTAAAACTACTATAGTTAATTTGTTGCTTGGTTTTTTAGATCAGGATGCCGGCGTTATCATGATCAATGATACTATAACCGATAAGGCTGACAGGCAAAATTACTGGCCGCGTATATCGTATGTTAAACAGCAGGGCTTTTTTATAAACGATACCATTCTTAAAAATATAGTTCTAACGGATGGCACGTATAATGCGGGTAAATTGGCCGAAGCAGTTAGCATTTGCAGCATTGATAATATGCTGATTGAATATCCCGAAGGCATAAACAAACTTATTACCGAGAACGGCAAAAACATGAGTGGCGGCCAGCGACAAAGAATAGTTCTTGCCCGTGCGTTATACCACGATTTTGATATGTTGATACTGGATGAACCTTTTAATGAAATGGATGCCGCAGCAGAAAACATTATCCTAAGCAGGTTAAAGCAATTTACGCAACAAGGAAAGATAATACTCTTCATTACCCATAACCAGGAAAGCCTGGCTTTCTGCAACAAAATTATTCTACCCAATGGCAACTGATAAACCCCAGGCCCTTATCATACTTACACCCGGTTTCCCCGCCAATGAAGCCGACAGCACCTGTATTACGCCGCTGCAAGTATTTGTAAAATCACTTCAGCAAAATTATCCGGGCGTTAAGATCATTGTACTAACTTTTCAATACCCATTTGTTGCGGAAAATTATAGGTGGAACAATGTAAATGTGATTGCGTTTGGTGGCAAAGGGAAGGGTAAGCTTTTCCGCTTGATGGTATGGTTTCGGGTTTGGCAACGTTTAAAAAAGTTAAACAGGCAATACCACATCATAGGCTTGTTAAGCTTTTGGCTGAACGAATGCGCTTTTATAGGCAGCAAGTTTGCCCGGCTTAAAGGCTTAAAACATTATTGCTGGCTGCTTGGGCAGGATGCAAAAGCGGGCAATGGTTACGTGCCCCGTTTAAACATGAAAGGCGATGAGTTGATTGCCATATCAGATTTTATTGTAAAAGAATACAACAGAAACTACAATGTAAAGCCAGAACATGTTATCCCGATAGGGCTGGATACTTCCTTATTTGGTAAGGGTGAAATTGAAAAAGATATAGACATTATAGGCGTTGGCTCGCTGATACCCCTTAAACAGTACCACATTTTTGTAGAAACAATTAGTTTGTTAAAAGTGTACTATCCTAATATAAAAGTCATTATCTGTGGCGATGGGCCAAAAATGGGGCGTTTATCGGCAATGATAAAATCTTTCGGACTTGAAAATAATTTAGTGCTAAAGGGCGAATTACCGTACCCGGAAATATTAAAATTAATGCAGCGTTCAAAAATATTGCTGCATACCTCTGCCTATGAGGGGTTCGGTTATGTAAACCTTGAAGCGCTGTATGCCGGGGCCAGTGTAGTAAGTTTTGTAAAGCCCATGGATGAACCCGTACCCAACTGGCATATTGTAAATAATGAGAAGGATATGATGCAAAAAGTAAAAGCCATTTTATCTGATACCAAACACAGTCCCCGGGCAATATTACCGTATAATGTAACTGATAGTGCAAAGGCTATGATGGCGCTTTTCGGTTTATAGCGATGTTGCTATTTTGCTGATCTTACCGGCTATGGCTTCAAAAGAAAGCGTGTTTTTGAAATGATTTAACGTTAGTTGTCGCTTTTCTTCTACATCCATATGCAAAGTTTGGTTTAAGGCGGATAGCATGGCCTGTTCATTACCGGGCGGATATAAAATGCCGCAATTGCCATTATCTGTTATCATCCTAAAAGAAAGAATATCGGTAACTACAGGTATGCACCCGCATGACATTGCCTCGCAAATAGCCGCGCCGCTACCTTCATAATGCGATCCCGAAACAATAAAATCAACGCTATTGAACCAGTATAGCAGATCCTCATGTGATACCTTACCGATCAGCTTAATGGCATTGGTCTGTAAGGCTTTTATATCGTTTACAAGCTCATCGGTATGATATATCATATACAGCCGGGCGTCGGGGTTACTCTCTGTGAATGCTACAAAAGCTTTGACAACGGTTAACGGGTCTTTATTATCGTTGAGGCGGCCTACCCATAAAAAGGCCTTGTTGCCGCTAATGCCTGTCTTTTCGCGGGCAAGGTCTCTATCTATCGGGTAAAAAACAGAGGACACTTCCATCACCTCGTATATTTTTGATGCATTGGCGAGGTTACCATTTGTTACCCATTCTGCACCCATAGCATATGATGCAAACAAGTAGGCATCTACACAGCGGTCGGCTAATTTTTGCAGGGTCTTTTTTAAGCCGGAGAAAGGCTTTTCCGCGTGATTCTGGACAATTATTTTCACACCTGGCCCCAGCAACAAACGCAGCTGAATAACCTGTAAAGGGAAATGCAAGCCTTGAATAAACACCACATCGGGTTTTAATCGCTTTATGTATTGATGTAGCTTTAATGGAAAAAAACGTAAGGAGTTACGCCCGAAACGTAGAAAACGGTAATCGGCACCATTGTTAAAAAACTGTCCTTCGTAGTTTATTTGTTCAATACTTATTACTTCATTAGTTTGGCTTAATGCTTCTAAAATTCCGCTATATGCATTAATGCGTTTTAGCCATGCCTGCGGCTGGCTAAACTCTTCGGTATACACATAACTGGCAAAAACAAACCTCATTTTTAAAAAATATCTATATCAGCAAAAGTGAATTTTAACTTATCAGGTGTTATCCCCGATCCCAGATCTTTGATCATCACCGGGAATGCAGGTACAGGTTGATAGTGCTTTTTGAGCGCCGCATGCAGGGCTGTATTTGGGCTTGCCTGAAACTGCAATGCATTTAAACCCAGCTTGCGCGATAGTTTTACCAGATCGTTTAAAACATTCTCTGCATTATTCTCAAACCCTATCATATCGCCAATAACAAACCTGTCCTGAATTTTAAACCAGACCAACGCACCGCTAATTTGAATGGTGAAGGTATCGTTATAGCTTTTGTATTGCAGGTACTTATCATCACGGTACACTCCGTTAAAAAAATTAGGGATGCCTTTTTGAGACAGTTGGTAACGCCTTAATACTTTTTTATAGTAACTATTATACAGGTTTCTAAACAAACCGAGCTTTTTAACTATCCGTACTACCGGGATAGTTTTAACAGGCACTATGAAGCACTCCAGCGTATCAATTATTTGCCAACCGAGTTTTAAAAGCCCCGGCAGGGAGTTTTGATTTGGGAAACCATATATCAAACAAATGCCCTCTATTCGGCAAAGTTCGAATGTTAGGTTGGCCAGTATAATAAATAACCCTTTGTTGCGATGTGCAGGGTGGGTCATGGTATCGGCAGACTGCGCGGCTAAAATCAATCTGTTATCATATTGTATAAAACAGGGGATAACACCATAATATGCTACGGGCAAGCCGCTATCATTATAAGCCAGATAGCCGGTATACATAACCCCCGTGTAGGCTGTATTATACTTGCGGGTGTAGTATTCTACAGGTATTTTTTTATCATAAACGGCCTCGTATAACTGTGCCACGTGCCCTAACCGGGCAGCGTTTATCCGCTCGAAACGATAGGGAGTATCGCTTTGGTGGTTAATAATATTTGCCCCTGATATTTGCATACATTTGGTTTGCGGTTGATATAAAAGGGTTTATAGTTAGCCGTTCGCGCAGGGCTGGGTCGGCGTGGTGTTGCGGGCTGTTAAAGTCGGTAGCAAGCAATTGTTCATACCCGGCAGTCTTGGATAACGCGGCAACCTCTTCATTGTATGATCCATAAGGGAAGGCTATGCTATTAACTTCGGTACCGGTAATTTTTTCCAGATAATATTTTGATTGTGTAAGTTCTTGCGCGGCTTCACCGGCACTAATATTGCACAGGTCGTTATGGTAATAACCGTGCGAGCCTACGCTTGCATACGGCGAGGCGGCTAATTCTCTTATCTGCTCTGCTGTCATTTGCTGCCAGTAATCTTTAATGGTTGTTTCCTCCCGAAATCCCGTGAGGATATCTAATAAATTGATAAGCCCGGCTTTTTTATCAAAACCGGTTTTACGCAATTTATCGTTAAGGCTTACACCATCGGCGCCTATGTATTTGTTATAACGGCTTTTATAATATAACTCATTATCAAATTCAAACTTTACAGGGCCAAGCCGGCCTGCAATGCTTAGCAGATCGTTCCAAAGTATATCATATTTAGTTGCGCCTATTGCTGTAACAAAAAAGGTTGCCGGTATTTTGTATTTTGCTAACAAGGGCAGGGCATAGTGGTAGTTATTGGCGAAGCCATCATCAAAAGTAAGGCATATGTTAAACCTATCTGTACTAAAACGCCCGGCGTAATAATCGGCCAATGAAACAACATTGAAATGCTTTTTGTAGGCTTTAAGATGTTCCTCAAATCTTTTTTGGGTGATGAATAAGGTGTTAAACCGGGTTGGGTTATCCAGGCAGATGCCATGATAAACGATGATGCGGCTGCCACGGGCATATTGATAAGTGCTTTTATCAGCTCCTGCAAAGTGTAATAGATCGCCAAATAAATTGAGCGCTTTACGGGAGGCCCTGCTGTATATTTTTCTGGCGACGCTCATATTTCAGGCTGCGGGTTCTGATGGGAAGTACACGGGCAATTCGGCATCGGGCTTATATTGCTTTATCTGGTTTATTAAACCGGTAATATCTCCCTGCACGTATTTAATGCTGTTGCCTATATATACCTTAGTAAAATTGCTTGTAGCTGCGCCGTTTAACTGGTGATAAAGCGATTCATCAAACAAGCGGATATTGCCTTTATGCATAACCAGCAATATATCATCGGGGTGCAGCTCAAAAAACGAGGTTAAGCCACTTTGTGCAGGCCCGGCTTTAGCAATAACAAGATCGGCATCCAAGCCCTCCTGTATGCTACCGCTGTTTAATTGCCAGGTTGCAGCAGCTTTTGTAGTGAGCGACTGGTATAGTTCATTCTCGCTAAGTAGCTTGGTTTTTTGGGCTATGCGGATATGTTCCCAGATATCCCAGCTACCGGTAAGGGTAGAGTCGGTCCCGAATAAAATTTCGGTGTATTTTTTTAAGTGGTTAACCGGGGCGGTTACACCCAACAAGAAGTAGTTTGATGCCGGGCACCATACTATAGCTTTAAATGATTTTGCCTGCGTTGGGGTAAGCGCTACGCCATGTATGCCTATCAGTTTGCGGGCAAGCAGGTTCCAATGGATCAGTTCGTTAATCTCATGTCGGGTGGCTTCATTTGTGCCCTCGCCAATATGTATTATTGCCGGTTTGTTAATTTTAAGCGGATTGTTTAGCCTCTTCCTCCACTTTTTTTCAAACTTAACGGAGTGGATGCTTTGGGCTTTTTCATAAATGTTGATGAGCGGATCTGTAATGCCCAATTTTTTACCATGATTAACAACCGTGGTAACGCCGCACAACAGGTTTTTATACATGCCCCAACGCTCGCGTAGTGTTATGGGGATACTTAAAACAGATGCAATTTCCAAAGGATAAGTTTCATGGATGTATTTGCCCCATTCGGTATAGCTGTTATAGGTTTTGTTGCCTAAACGCGGGAAAAGGTTAAAATCGAGATGATCATGTGAATTAATAAGACCCGGAAACACAATGGCATTGGTGAATATAAGATGCGGGACGCTATTGTTAGCAAAGAGAGCATCCGAGATCTGCGCTATCCTTCCATCGCTAACTTTAATGCTCACCTGCTTATCACTATCTGCTATGCGTACGTTATTCAGTATCATCTCCCTCTTCTTAAATGCATCCCATAAATAATGGGGAAACCCTGGTAACTTTCGTATACATGCAGGGCATTTTGGCTGGCATAATAATGCTTTACTGTTTCGTCTATCTTTACTTCTTCCTTAGCAACAATAGTGAAATTGTTTTTTAGCAGTATCTCTTTAATGGTATCTACTAAATGCACATAATTTTGCACCGCAATATGTGTGTTGTGATACTTAAATGTCCGTTTGCCGCCAAAAGCCAATGTATGCGGATGAAAATCGGTTATAATAATATCACCATCAGCTTTTAGAATCCGGCACCAGGCCTCTAAAGCCTCTTCTATATACTTGATATGTGCAACCGTAAGGGTTGATACTATAGCATCGTAGCTTTGTGATGGCACATCTGTAAAAAGGTTATCTGTTATCTGGTAGGTTTTAGCCTCCGGGAATTTCTGCTCTAAACGTTTAAGCATCCCGGCAGATACATCAAAACCGGTTAATGATTTGGGCTGATGTTTAAAAAGTTTAGCCCAATGCCGGCCGGTACCACAGCCAATATCAGCCACATCTTTACCGGATAGATCAATACCCTGCAATAATTTAGTGAACAGGGTTTCATCCAGGTCAAGCATTAAATTACCTGGTTGCTCATCATAATTCACCGACCAGATATCATAGGCCTCTACCGATCCTTTTTCTTTTACGGGCGACGAAAAAAAATGCCGTTTAACATAATTTTTAAGCGTTTGTATCACAATGTGCAGGGGTTTAAATATGCTTATTTATAAAAGATTACGACAGGCTAACTGTAAAGGTTGCCCATGCGGTTTTTATTTATACCGGCAGGCAACTGATGAACATTTGGCGGCGTATTTATAGTGTGACGATGATAAGTGAAAGGATAGAATACATTTTAGTAATATGGGTTATCCCCCTTATGCAGGTTCAAACGGTGATGGATTCATTTCCATCACCAGGGGGATATTTTTTTGAATAAACGAACACTTAAGTGCATGAATAAAATACTGTTATTTAACCCTAAAAGCGCCGTAGCTAAACACCGTATCCCCAATTCTATTTTAAATATAGCTGCCTCGGTTGAGGGTAGGTACGAATGGGTAATTGTTGATGGCAACTGCGAGGAAGATCCCTTAAATAAGATAGAAGAGTACCTAAACACAGGCGAATATAAATACCTCGGCTTTACGGTTATGCCCGGTCCACAGTTAAAGCAATCCATCCCTTTTTCAAAGGCTATAAAAAAGAAGTTCCCACATACTAAAATGATCTGGGGCGGATATTTTCCATCAAGCCACCCAAAGGTGATATTGGAATCGGGCTATGTAGATTTTATCATTAACGGTCCGGGCGATCACGCTTTTCCACAATTGATAGATGCATTGGAGTACGGCACGCCATACGAGTTTATTAGGAACCTGATATACATGGCCGGTAGCGAGGTAGTTAAAACCGCCAAGGAAGATCTGATGGATCAGGACTCGTTGCCCACCTTGCCTTATAACAAGCTGGATATTTTCTATTCCATAGCAAACAGATACCTGGGCAAAACCTATTTGGGTAATAAAACCGTGGCCTATCATTCCAGCATTGGCTGCCCGTTCACCTGCTCGTTTTGCGCGGTAGTGCCTATATATGAAGCCAGATGGAAAGCCAAATCGGCCCAAACGGTTTATAATGATATCAAGTACATCAAAGACAAATGGGGAGCCGATGCTATAGAATTTCACGACAATAACTTCTTTGTATCCGAAAAACGGACGGTGGAGTTTGCCAAACTGATAAAGCCCGAAAATATGTCGTGGTGGGGGATGGCACGTATTGATACCATGGATAAATTCAGCGATGCATCGCTGGCCTTGATAAGGGAGGCGGGCTGTAAGATCATATTTTTTGGCGCGGAAAGCGGTAATAACCTTATCCTCGAACAGTTAGACAAAGGTGGTACCCAAACCGGCGAGCAGATTATCAGGTTTGCGGAGCGCTTAAAGAAATTTGACATTATCCCCGAATATTCTTTTGTACTGGGTACACCGGCACCTACACCCGAGCAGGTGCAAGCGCAGATAGATTTTGAAATAGATTTCATCAAAAAAATAAAACACGTTAACCCACGTACCGAAATTGTGCTGTACACCTATAGCCCCGTACCAACCGAGGGTTCAACTTTATATAAGCAGGTGCAGTCGCTTGGGTTTAAATACCCGAAGGTATTGGAAGACTGGATAAGCCCGGCGTGGGAAAGCTTTGATCTGCGGAAAAACCCGCTTACCCCATGGCTTACATCCGAGATGATAGATAAGATAAGGAATTTTGAAATAGTGCTGAACGGGGTTTACCCAACAGTTACAGATATAAGGCTAAACACTTTAAAAAGGAGGGCTATTAAGCTGGTATCAACCTTGCGATACAAAATAGATCTATATAAATATCCGTACGAAATTAAGTTGCTGCAAAGGGTTTGGCGTTACAGGCAGCCCGAAATACAAGGTTTTTAATGAATACACACTTTGATGATAGCGCAATATTACCAGCCCAAACTTTTGAAAAAGAGTTTGGGCATTTGTACATTAAGGTAAGGCAGTGCGAGCAAAGGCTTTATACCGATGAACAACTGCGGCAACTGCCGTATATTGATCCGTCGCATATTCATCATAAGGAGTGGAAGATAAGAAAGCGATCTGCAGAGCGATTGGTGAATTACCTAAGCAAAAAGAAAAAGCCTTTAAACATACTGGAAATTGGTTGCGGAAATGGCTGGCTTTCGGCAAAATTAGCTAAAATAAAAGGCGCTATTGTAACCGGTCTGGATGTTAACGAGTTTGAAATAAAGCAGGCTAAAAGGGTGTTTAACAAGATCAACCTGCGGTTTTTTTGCGATGAATTTGATGCCGAAAAGTTTAAGTCAGTAAGCTTCGATATTGTTGTATTCGCGGCATCAGTACAGTATTTTAATCCGATGAGGGATATATTGGATAAAGCTTTGTCCAATCTCAATCCATTAGACGAGATCCATATAATAGACACCAACTTTTATACACCATTAAACGTGGCTGGCGCCGCGCAACGAACGCTGGAACATTATACAAAAATGGGTTACCCGGATCTGGCCAAATATTATTTTCATCACAGGTTGGATGACCTGCAGGGTTATAAGTACAAAGTATTATCCAATCCAAACAGCATTATAAATCGGCTGCGAAAGGATAGTCCGTTTTATTGGGTCCGCATTAATAAATAATAACATGGCCGGGCAATCAATATATCATACTTATCAGCGATATCGCACCTTGCAAACGCATAAAATATCGGCGCTGCCTATCGTTATTTTAATGCCCCACAGCGCTTGTAATTGCCGCTGTGTAATGTGCGATATATGGAAGGATAACAAAAACCTGAAACAGCTCACCGAGCATGATATAACCGGTTTACTAACCGCCCTTAAAAAGTTCGGTACCAGGCAGGTGCTCATGTCGGGAGGGGAGGCGTTATTGAATATCAACTTTTTTGGCCTGTGCCGCATCCTTAAAAAACATGATATAAAGATCACCCTGCTCTCTACGGGTTTATCAATAAAGAGAAATGCAAGCCAGATACTGGAATATGTTGATGATTTGATCGTGTCACTAGACGGCGACCAGCCCCTGCATGATGCCATCCGCGATATCCCCGGCGCGTTTAATAAACTGAAAGAAGGGGTAGAGCATATCCGCTCCATCAACCCAAATTACCGGATCACCGCGCGCACGGTTATTCACCGTTTAAATTTTAGGAACTGGCCGGCTATTATTGAGGCTGCAAGGGCAATGAGCATTAACCAGGTGAGCTTTTTACCTGCCGATGTAAGCAGCCACGCCTTTAACCGCCAAACTGCCTGGGCCGAACCCAAACAGCACGAGATCCTGCCAGCAGAAAATGAACTGGGTGATCTGCAGCAGGTAATAGACCTGATAACTGCCAATGAAAGCGATTTTACGGGTCGCTTTATAGCCGAATCCAAATCGAAAATTCAGGATATATACCGCTACTATGCGGCCTTTTACGGATTGAACGATTTTCCGTTTAAAAAATGTAATGCTCCGTGGGTATCAGCAGTTATTGAGGCGGATGGCAGCGTAAGGCCATGCTTTTTCCACGAGGCTATTGGTAATATCAAGGACAACGAGTTTGCCGATATTTTGAACAGCAAAGGGGCAATTGATTTCCGCAGATCGTTAAATATGGGTACCAATGCTACCTGTGTTAAATGTGTATGCTCGCTTAATTTATCGCCGCTAACGCGGCTTAATTAATAAAACGTATGAAGAACATACTGTTTACCCATTCATACTTTTTACGATTCGACCCAAAACAGTGGTCGCAGGGGCAACCCTATGCGCCATTGGGGACGATATATGCCGCCGCATTAATGCGGGAGCATGGCTATAATGTGGCTTTGTTTGATACTATGTTTGTGAGTTATCCCGATGAGGTGATCCCCGCTATTGAAAGCCACCGCCCCGATTTTTTTGTGATCTATGATGATGGCTTTAACTACCTCACCAAAATGTGCCTCACCAATATGCGTGAAGCTGCCTTTAAAATGTGCAAACTGGCCAAAGCGCGAGGCTGTACTGTAATTGTTTCCAGTTCCGACTCAACCGACCGTTACGCAGAATACCTTGCCGAGGGGGCCGACTTTGTTATCCTCGGTGAAGCAGAACAAACCCTGCTGGAGTTAACTGATCATATTAAAGGCGGTGATACTGATTATATAGGCATAATAGGTTTAGCTTATGTTGATGACGCACAGATCACCAAAACACCCGCACGCCCTGTACTGAAAGATTTGGATAGTCTGCCCTTACCCGCCTGGGATCTGGTGGATATGGATGTTTACCGCCAAACCTGGTTAAAGCATGCCGGATATTTTTCTATCAATATGGGTACTACCCGAGGCTGTCCTTATAAATGTAATTGGTGTGCCAAGCCTATTTACGGTAACCGGTATAACTCCCGCAGTCCGCAGAATGTGGTGAGCGAAATAAAGCTGCTCAAACAAAATTACAACATAGACCATATCTGGTTTTGCGATGATATATTTGGACTGAAACCCGGTTGGGTGCTGGAATTTGCAAAGCTTTTACAGCAGGAAGATATCAGGATCCGCTTCAAGATACAATCACGTGCCGATCTGCTGGCCGAGGAAGAATTGGTTGCTGCCCTTGCACAATCGGGTTGCGAGAATGTATGGATAGGTGCCGAAAGCGGTTCGCAAAAAATACTGGATGCCATGGATAAAGGCACCACCATCGCGCAGATCCATACCGCTACCGGGTTGATGAAGAAACACGGTATTAAACCATCGTTTTTTATCCAGTTTGGTTACCCCGGCGAAACGCGGGAAGACATAGGGCTTACTATAGATATGATAAATGCCTTGCTGCCCTTTGAGATTGGTATCTCGGTATCTTACCCGTTGCCCGGCACGGGCTTTTATGAAAAGGTAAAAGCAGAGCTAAAAAAGAAAACCAACTGGACAGACTCCGACGAGATGGCCCTGATGTTCACCAACACCTTCCCGGCGCCATATTACAAGCAATTGCATAGTTATGTGCACCAAAATTACCATAAACACCTGGCCAAAAATAGTTTGCTAAAACTGGTGAAAAACCCATTGACCATTACAGGCCGCGGACTTAAAAAAGCGTTGTCGGTGTTTTACTATACCCCGCTTACCTATATCGAAAAACTAAAGTTGAACAGTTTAGAAAAAACGATGTGATGGAAACAACAGCAAACATAAACGAGCAATTGGCCGGTGAGGCTTTCAGCAATCAATCGGGTGTGTTTGATGCCTTATATTCGGGTAATACGATTATCAATTACAAGCGCGAACGGGTGCGCAGGCATGCGCTGCAATATCTTAAACCAGGCAGCAGCATATTAGAATTAAACAGCGGCACGGGAGAAGATGCCCTTTTCTTCGCGCAAAAAGATTTTAAAGTGCATGCTACAGATATCTCTAACGGTATGCAGGCAGAGTTGATTGATAAAGCCGCGCGCAATAATATGCAGCACCTCATCAGCACTGAGATCTGCTCGTATACGCAACTGCATCAATTAAAAAACAAAGGACCTTACGATCTGATATTTTCCAATTTCGCGGGGTTAAATTGTACCGACGAGTTGGATAAAGTGCTTAACTCGTTTTCAGCCCTGCTTAATTCCGGAGGAATAGTTACACTGGTCGTATTGTCAAAATTTTGCCTGTGGGAGATCATGATGTTGTTTAAGGGGAAGTTTAAAACAGCTTTCCGTAGATTCTTTAGTAGCAAAGGCAGGGCAGCGCATGTTGAAGGGGTACATTTTAAATGCTGGTATTATAACCCATCATTCATCAAAAAACATTTAAAAATCTATTTTGATGTTTTGAGCGTAGAGGGACTGTGTGCAATTGTACCGCCATCATACATTGAGGGTTTCGCCGAAAAGCATCCTGCCGTATACAAATTTTTGACCCGCGCCGAGGATAAGTTAAAAACCACCTGGCCATGGCGAAACATAGGCGATTATTACATCATCAGCCTGAAAAAGAAAATTTGATTATTGGGCTACCCTGTTTTCGGTTTCCTGTAAAAGGGAAACCAACTTATGTTGATATCTGCTAATCAGCTTAGCTTGGAAGTTAACCGGATCGGGCTTGGCGCAATGCTTACTGGCAGCCATACCCATCACAGTGCCCCGCATATTCAGCTTTTTCATTTTGGTTTTTTTGTTCCATCTGCCGGCGGTAAACTTCATCAGGATATTGTCTAACCATTCTCCTGCGCGGTTGTTCAGTAAACTTTCAATCAATGATTTTAAAAAGTACTTTCTTAATGGTTTGGCGCTTGCAAGGCGCAGGTTTTTGTTAGGGAGCAGGTCGCGTGTCCATGAGTTGGCTGCATAAAACCTTTCAAAAACGGTGTCACCCTCCAAAGGGATAAGCGTACCTATCTCAATAGCTGTATAAATGTTCTTTTCAACTATCTGCAGTTGCTCTTCATCTATATAATAGTTCATGCAGTAGTGGTGCTGTTTATTCACCAAAAAAGTAAGTTTTTTAAAGCAATGCATGAAGCTACGCGCTATCCACAAACGTTTTTTTTCGGTGATAATAAACAGGTCAATGTCTGACCTATCATCCGCGAAATTTTTTGATAAAGACCCCGAGATACCCACACCACGTACATAAGGGAACTTGATAAGCAAGCGGCCCACCTCTTTCGCTTTTTTTATAAGCTCAGCCGCCTTTTCATTCCCTTTGTTACGCCGCGCAATTAATCCGTGATCGTTTTTAAGCGAGTAGTATTTATCAAACTGAAATATCATTTTATTAAAAACCAGTGAATTAAGCGCTTCGCTAAATTCGCTTTGCCGGTATTTATTCTCAAGGAATAGAAAAACCTCGCTGTATGTTAAAGGATAATCAAACATATCAAAATAAGCGAGAGAGGCTAAAATGTTTCTTTTGATCGTTAACAAGGCTGTAAAATTTTGATACGTTTTTTAATTGGGATATTTACATCAGCTTATACAATTATGACGTAACAAAATCCTTTTTGGTTGCCTGTAATTCAATTATATCTGCATCTATTTTATTAAGATGCAATTGTACAAGGGGGCTCCTACAGAGCCAAAATTGGCTCAATGTATCATGCTATAAACAGGGTATTCCTAACGGAATAAAAAATAAGAGGACAAACTTCATACTCGGCTCCAGAGGAGCCACCTGTTTATAGAAAAAAATATAGGATATCTGGCTCTGTAGGAGCCTCCTTATCTCAGTGTTGCCTGTACTGATAACCCTGCCTCCTTCATATCCGGCAAAAACAAATAAGGAAAAGAAAATAGCATAAAAAAAGGTGCCTTTATCTACATCCAGCACATTCTCTGAAAACGATACGATGGCTACTATAGCTAAAAAACTAAACAGCAGAAGGTCTTTTCTGGTCATGGCCAGCCTAAAGGCGAAGAATAAGGTTGCCAGGTAAATCAGCAGTCCCCATATGCCGGTTTTTATTAAAAAACTGATGTATTGGTTATGCGCGTTTAAACCGTGCAGGTATGACCGGTAAAACTTATTCTCAAAATAATGCTCTTTCAAAAGTTGTATTTCTGACCCGGAACCATGACCGATGACGGGCGATTGGGCGACAAGTTTCATAGCCAAACCCCAGCGTGCAAGGCGGGGATCGGAAAGTTCGTTATCTGAGGCTTTGCTCAGGTCTTTTTTAAGATCGTATACATAATGGTCTTTAAATGTATCGATACTAAAAATACCCGCGATAACCAGTATCGAAAGTGCTGCTGCCACCGAAATATATTTTACCCGAAATTTCCCGGTTAAAAGGAAATAGGGTATGGCTATGTTGATGATAAGCAACAGGCTTACAAATACCGATTTTGAGCTGAGTTGAATAATACCTGCCGCCAATATCGCGCAGCAAAAAATATAAAGTATTTTGGTATTTAAGCCGGGCGACTGCCTTATTAAGGCATACAGCAAATAAACCAGCGCGATAGCTATCTGCATCGAAAAAAAGGTAGCATGGATATCAAATGGGGCCGAAAAATTATGGTTGGTAAATGCCGGGGATAACATTGCCGATATAGGAAAATGGTAATACCTTATTGTAAGCAAAACCTGTGCAAATAGGTAAATTATGGACGCTGTGCACCCCAATGCAAATACAGTTAAAAAGTTATCCCTGTATTTTTTAAGGCTGATGGGGTTAAGGCAAAGTATAATTGGCATAAGCAGGATAACAATTTGCCTTGCCCATTCATTAAAAGCCTGTGTTTTGTTAATGGTATACAATGTGCCGGCCACCGTTACAAAAAACACCGATTGCAGTATTAAATTATTAAAAGTGAATAGCGGTTTTATATCCTGTTTTTTAAGCTGGATAAGGGTATGCAGGGCAAGGCTTATCAGTATTAAATGGCTGTAAAACCTATCGAAAGGCAGGCTAAGCAATAGCAGCATAATATGATAATAGCTTACCTTATTTGCGGTGCTATCGGTTACCAGGAATAACTTTTTCATGAATATTCTTTTTATGGCATTCCAGTATAAATTCCTCGTACTCGTTTATCACCTTTTCCCAGTTAAACTGGTATTGTATTTTTTGCAGGTTGTTTTGCACCATAGTTTTTTCGGTATCATGCCGTTGTACGTTTTCAACCAGGTGGCGTACTTCTGCGGCGTTATTAAAGTAAAAGGCATCCGTACTCAGTACCGATTTATTGAAAGGGTTATCATGCGCGGCTATGAGGGCCTCGCTGGCCATGGCCTCTAAAAGTGAAGGGTTAGTACCACCCACGCTATGCCCGTGAAAATACAGGTAAGAGTTGTTTTGTAACCACCGTACAGCGGCATTATCAAAAATTGACCCTTTGAATTGGATCCGGTCGTCTTTTTTAAATTTATGGGTAATGAATTTGCCAAAGCGGTTACCGGTATCGCCCAAGACTTTAAATTTTTTATGTGACGTACTGCTGCTAAAGCCCTCCAGTATGGTTTCTATATTATTCTCGGGTTCCATGCGGGCCATTAGTAAAAAGTAATCCTCTTTTAGTAATGCGCTTTGATCAAACTGTTCCCGCTCGAAATCGGTAAAAAGGTCGGCACCATAGGGGATATACCTGCTATCAATGGCATACTTATCTTTCAGGTAAGTTTTTATAACCCGCGAATCGGAGATATAAGAACCGCTGTATTTTACGGCAAGCTTTTCGGCATACTTTAAAAAACGCTGTACAGGTTTCGAATATTTAGATCGCTTCCATTCCAGGCCATCCATGTTGGTAATAATGGCGCTGTTTTTAGGGTACAGCATTCCCCATACCGAACTGCTGGTGTAGCCCATTATCAGTAGCACATCAAACTTCCGTTTACGGGCATCCATAATGCAGTTAAAATCATAGGCAAATTGCCCCGCGGCGCCCAGCAGGTATTCCGGGTCATAACAATGCACAATATCAACCCCGTTCCAACTACTGGCGGTGTACGAATGGTTGTGCGAGTTATAAACGGTAACCGAATGCCCTTTTTTAACCAGGCCTTCAGATACATATTCGGATATATGTTCGAACCCCCCGTAATTATTGGGGATGCCGCGTGTACCTAAAATTGCTATTCTCAATTTCATGTGTTGTAGTTTGCTTGTAACAGATTATAAAATTTGTTGCTGCTGTTTTGCCAGTTGTATTGCCAGCTAATTTGTGCAGCCACCTTCTCCATAAAAGCGTTTGAAGGAGCAGTATCTATCATCTGCGATAGCTTTTGCTCGAAGTCGTTTTCATCAGCCGGGTCAAACCTGTACGGCTCAAAAAATGTAAAATCCTGCATGGCTGTTGCCGATGAACACAGCACAGGCGCACCGCAAATAGCAGCTTCTAATGGTGGTATACCAAAACCTTCGGCTTTTGAGGGATAAACAAACAGTTTACAAGCCCGGTAAAACGCAGCCAGGTTTGGCTGGCTTACCTGCTTTATCCAATAGAACAGCTGCTTTTGCTCATTGCTTAAGCCATTAATGAGTGTGGTAAGGGCGGGAATATGGATAGATTCCTTGCCGATAAAAACCAATGCGATACCACGTTTATATAGTTCGAGCTTTAAATAGCTTTTAAGAAGCAAAAGCTGGTTCTTTCGTGGTTCGATACGGCTGGTATACAGGATAAAGTTTTTAATGCCGAAGTTTTGTTCAACCACTTCAACAGCTTCCTGCTTTGAGCTTTGAAACCGCATCAGAGCATCGTTTACACCATTTTGGATAATGAGTAGCTCTGTTTCGGGGATATTGTAATAGCTGCAAATATGCTGCTTGGAATAGGCTGATACGGTAGTTTTGATATGAGCGCGTTTTATGCTACTTCCAAAAAGCAGGTTCCGGCTTATGCGATATAAAAAGGAAAAATCCTGCCTGAAATCGTTAAACAACACATCGTGCAGGGTAATCACATACTTGCAGCCCGGGCTGTTTTTTGGGGCGATGTATTGGAAGTGAGCGAAATCAAACCTGTGTTTTTTGATGTATGCCGGGATATCGAATACATAACGTAGCAAGCCTATCCCTCTTTTTTTATAGGGCAGGATATTGACTTTAGGTACGCCGGGAAATATCTTGCTGATGTTGGCTGTATCATAAGCGCCAAAGTAGATCTCCAGATCGGCATGGCTGGCAAGCAGTTGTGTGTAAAGCTCCCTTATAAAAGTTTGTGCACCCTGGTACTCCTTGTCAAAAACATGGGCGTCAACAAATAATTTTATCTTTTTAGCTGCCATAGTTTAAACTTTTATTGTTTACTAAATTGGCGGGCAGCTTTACTTTACCCAAACCATAATTTGTTTTTGTGGAATGATAAAATCCTTGCAAAAATTTCCCGGGCAGGAAGGATAAAATCAGTAGCAGGTAGTTCTTGATATGGAACGGACTTATCGATAATGTTTTCAATAAGTTTTTACGGGCTTTTTGCGGCTGGTAATTATTCCATAAATACTTTTTGCCTAAAAGGGCGTAATAAGCACCTTTCTTTATCCGTGGCGAATGTTGTTTTTTACCTATCTGGCTTAGTCTGTGGCCGTCGGCTTCAGTAATGGTCAGGCTATTTAGAGCTGTATATTTTATTTTACGGAAGCTGATGGTGCGCCATTTTTCATCAATAGTGATCGATTCGGGGTTTAACCGCACTTTAATAAGCGGCTGGGGCAGGTTGCAGGCTTTTTCTGTTTTAAGGATGCTGGCCCAAAGAAAATGATCTTCAAAAGTGTAGGCGTGCTCGTTATATCCACCCGCATTTATCACCACATCCTTTTTGTAAAACACGCCCGAGTGGATGAAGGGGCATATCTTGTAATTTAACTGCCTAATTTCTGCACAGCTGTAAGCCGCGGGTTGATGGGTGAATACATACTCGCCATCCACATCAACATAATTTGCCGCCGAACCTATGATGGAATAGTCAGAATGTGTAGTTATGAAATCATATTGCACCTGCAACCTGTCGCAGTAGCAAATATCATCCGCATCAAAACGTGCAATATAAGGTGCTTGTGCATGTTGCAGACCATTGTTTAAAGCGGCAGCAACGCCTTTATTTGTTTGGTTGATAACACGGATGCGGGCATCATTAAAAGAACGGATAATCGCTAAAGTATCATCGGTAGAACCGTCATTAACAATAAGCAGCTCGAAATTGGTAAATGATTGTTCCCGTACCGAGCTAATTGCTTCGTGAATATACCTGCTTGCATTATAAGCAGGCATTAAAACGGTTATTGCCGGGTTATGCATATTCGTATCCTCCTGCAATACCTCGGGTTGTTTCTTTAATATTGAGTAAAAGCAACAGTTCAAAAAATATCAATATGGATAACTGCTCAAACCAGTAATCCACTAATAACACAGCCATAATTAGCAGCAGTATAGGCAGTCCATAAGTGAGTTTTTTGTAATGCCTTGCGAAAAACCACAGGTAGTAAATTGCGAAAGCCAGTAAGCCAAGCAGTCCGTACTCTGCCCATAACTGGTCGTACACGGAAAATGGGCTGTTTGTTAAAGAATGATACCCGGTGTTTTTGCTAAAAAAGTTAAGGTACAGATCCAGGTGATTAAGTATAAACGCGGGGTTGATATAGACGTATTTATGCGGATAACCGCCAGCTATGTTCAATCCTGTCGCCCGGAAAGCCAGCTTTGATGAGAAATTCCCCATACCATCGCCCAGCAAAATTTTACCCGGGTGCTGAGCCATAAATTTGCCCGTTTGCAGCAGTCCAATTGCCTTGCCCGGCAGGTGTGGAGCGGGGATATTTTCTGCCGAAATAGGCAGCCCTGTTTTGTGCCTGTCGATAAACGTAATAAGCGGATGCTGCGCCGGCAAGGGCACCTTAATACTTTGATATGTTGCCGAATGGATATTTGCCTGTGGCAACACAACTCTTCCCTCATCGGTCCGGATAATGGCTGGGTCTAATCGTTTTGGGGTGTGTTTATTTACCCTGA
>NZ_JAQBOI010000103.1 GCF_028288105.1 Mucilaginibacter sp.
TTACGGGTGAATATTCAACATTCTATAATTTACGCAGGGCAGGAGTTGCAACATCGTTTATCAAGGAGGTTTACAATATTGACATTCCTGCTGGTCATGAACTATACCCTATCCCTCAATACGAGATCGGGCTTAACCCGAACCTGGCGCAAAATCCTGGTTACTAATATTTGATTGGTTATATTTAATGAGGCCCTCTCTGTAATGGAGGGGCCTTTTTTTCTCATTTTTAATGATGACGCATCGCTCAATAACCTAAATCAACGTATTGAGTATATATAAACAATTATCGTAACCATGGTTATAAACAGACTTACTTTATTAGTGCTATTTTTTGTCGGCGCTTTCCATACTCTATGTAATGGGCAAAATCAAAATGCTCCTTTTAAACAAGATGAAAGCGGCATTACTGTAACCCTTAAAAATGCACCGAATGGTGTAAATATGATAAGGTTGAAGCCCATAAATGCGAAAATCATTCGCGTTACAGCAACACCTACTAATTCTTTTGTAGAAAAACCAAGTTTAATGGCGGTAACACCTAATAATTCGGCCATTAAACAAACAGTTAGCTATATAGATGATAAAGTGATTGTGCTAACAGATTCTGTAAAAGTTACTGTTTCGACAACAACAGGGTTAGTGGAGTTTTACGATGCTAAAGGTAATTTATTAGTTAAGCAAAGTAAATTTACTCAAGAGCCGGCATTTGTAAATGCGATGTATGACGGGGAAAGCAGTTATCGCATCAGCCAATATTTTGATTCGCAAACCGATGAAGCCTACTATGGCCTGGGGCAGCACCAGCAGGGTATTGTTAATTATAAGGGCAGGCATATAGATCTAATTCAAAACAATACCGAGGTAGCGGTGCCCTTTGTGGTTTCCAGCAAAAACTATGGTATCCTATGGGATAATAATGCTATAACTACAGCCGGAGATATTAGACCACTTGAACCCCTGCATGCTTTAAAATTATACAATAAAAATAATGAGGAAGGTTGGTTAACCGCCAGCTATAGTCTAAAACAAGACCCAACGCGGACGGTTTATGAGCAGGCCGTATCCGACATCGATCTTAATTGGCTATCAGATGTAAAACGTTTTCCGGATAGTGTAAAGATGGCCGATGCCATTGTTACTTATGAAGGGGCAATTGAAGGTGCCCAAACCGGATTGTACCAATTGCAAATTAAATATGGGGGCTATATAAAAGTATGGGTAGATGGTAAGTTGCTAATTGATTACTGGCGCCAGTCATGGAACCCCGCTACGGCACTGTTGGACCTTAACCTTCAGGCCGGGAAAAGCTACCACCTGAAAATGCAATGGATACCAAGTGGGGGTGAATCTTATTTAGGCATTAACGTATTATTACCGGCGCCAGAAAATATTAAGAACACCTTCGCCTTTACATCAGAAGCTGGCAACACTATTGATTATTACCTTATATACGGGCAGAATGCAGATAGCGTAATTAGTGGTTACCGCACTATAACCGGTAAAGCGGTTATGTTGCCCAAATGGGCTATGGGACTTTGGCAAAGCCGCGAACGTTACAAAACACAGGACGAAATATTGGCGGTAGTTAAAGAGTTTCGCGATCGAAAGATCCCTTTAGATAATATTGTACTGGATTGGTCGTACTGGAAGCAGGATCAGTGGGGGAGTCAGGAGTTTGACCCAGCCCGTTTTGCAGACCCGGATGGTATGATCAAGCAGTTGCATGGTCAGCACATTAATTTCATGATCTCGGTTTGGCCAAAGTTTTATGAAGGTACCGATGCGTATAACGCTTTTAATAAAAACAATTTTTTATATAAAAGAAATATTGCCAACCGCCAGCGCGACTGGATAGCCAAAGGGTATGTATCTACGTTTTACGATGCCTTTAACCCCGATGCACGCAAAGCATTTTGGGAGTTGATTAGCAAAAAATTATACACCAAAGGCATTGATGCCTGGTGGCTGGATGCTACCGAACCCGATATTTTATCGAACGCATCAGTAGCTGACCGGAAATTGTTGATGACACCAACGTATTTGGGCTCTTCTTCTCAATACTTTAATGCATTTCCGCTGCAAAATGCCAAGGGTGTTTATGAGGGACAGCGTGCCGTTAACCCAAATAACAGGGTGTTTATTTTAACAAGATCGGCTTTTGGGGGCCTGCAGCGTTATGGTGCAGCTACCTGGAGCGGTGATATTGCCTCGCGTTGGGAAGATATGAAATCGCAAATTGGCGCCGGCATCAATTTTTCCCTGTCCGGCATGCCGTACTGGACAATGGATATTGGCGGTTTTGCCGTTGAGCCACGTTACGAAAATGCCAAAGGGCAAGATGTGGATGAGTGGCGCGAGTCCATGACCCGCTGGTACCAGTTTGGAGCCTTTGTGCCTTTGTTTAGGGTGCATGGTCAGTTTCCCTTCCGCGAAATTTATAATGTGGCGCCTAAAGGTCATCCGGCTTATCAAAGCATGCTGTATTATGACAAACTGCGTTATCGCTTAATGCCATACATATATTCGCTGGCAGGTAAAATATACCATCAGGATTATACCATCATGCGAGGGCTGATCATGGATTTTGCGGCTGATAAAAACGTGGAAGGCATTAATGATCAGTATATGTTTGGCCCATCGTTATTAATTAACCCGGTATATAAATATGAGGCACATAGCCGCGATGTTTATCTGCCAAAAGGCAAGGGTTGGTACGACCTGTACAGCGGGAAGTATTTCAAGGGCGGCAACACCTTAAAAGCCGATGCCCCTTATAACCGCATTCCTGTATTTGTGAAGGCGGGCTCCATCATTCCTTTTGGCCCCGAAATTCAATACACCAACGAAAAACCGGCCGACCCTATTACTTTATATGTGTATACCGGCGCGAATGCCACCTTTACGTTATACGAAGACGAGGGCACTAATTACAACTATGAAAAGGGCGAATTTAGCCAGATAGCTATTGTTTACAATGAAGAAAGCCACACGCTAACCATTGGCAGCCGTAACGGCAAGTTTAATGGTATGATAGGTGACAGGACGTTCCGGATTGTAACTATCACGCCGAATGCCGCCAAAGTATTGAATTTTGACCAAAAACCGAATAAAACGATCAACTATAACGGGAAAAATATAAGCATCAAATTATAGCCGATGCGGTACTCCTATCCTGTTTGAAAGGGCCACGAGATGAAAATATATTTTCATTTCGTGACCATTTGTTTTGGCATGCTGTTAGGAGATTTAAACGGTTCTCAGAGTTTATCCGAGTCGGAGTATGTAGATTTAGCAGTATTCACTTTTTTAAGATAAAGCTTGGCGACATTTAAATGTTACCAACGCTGTTGAGCGAAACGCAAAGGAGTAACTTTTAATTGACGCGTGTATAAGCTTATCATGCAGCTTTTCCCGGCCTCATGCTGTAAGCTAATTGCATCATTTTTAGCACATTTTTTCTTACCGCTATAGATGGCGCATACAAATTATCTGTTAACTCCCGGCCGAAGTTTTTACGCATTTTGTTGCGAAGGGCCGCTCTCATATGCATTCTTACTTTGCCGCGATGGGTCTCTCCCTGTTCGCTTACTTTATTTAAAAGTTTTAACGATGCCAGCGCCAATACACCACCTATAATAAAAAAGTAATTCCATCCTTGCAAGTCAAGCAAACGGATGCTTGAGCCTGCAAAGTTTATCTGATACAATAAATGATGATTTGAAAAAAAATCGGCCAGCAGGCCGCCCACTACCGGCGCAATTGTTGAGCAAAATGCCACAAACATATTTTTTGCTGTGAGAAAAACTATAGCTTCGTTTTTAGGTGCCAGCTTAATGCCGATATTGCTTAGCGCAAGATTGATACCGGCGGTAGAAAGGCCACTTACAATATGTATAACAATCAATATAGCTGCTATTGTTAATTTAGAAGATGGTAATGCTGTAAAGGCGAAGGCCAATATACAGGCAATGTACAAGGGTGCACAAATGTTGATAATAGTTTTGTTGCTAAACCTGTCTGAATAATTGCCCCATAGCTTTAAAAAGGTTATGCTGCTTAACTGGCTTATAATAGCTAAACCGATAACATAGAATAAGGGCAGGCCAATACTTTTTAGCATAAAAACCGAAAAGAACGGCGTTGCCAAATTTAACGCAAAAGCCCACAATGAGTTAAAAGCAAGTAGATTTCTAAAATTTTTGTCTTTTAAAGAACGGCTAAATAAAGCAAACACTTTTCCATTCATTGGCATTGGTTTTGGCTCGGGTGTGCGTAGCAACAAAAATACACTCAGCATACCCAATATACCGCCGGCCAAAAACAATGTGGTGTAAGCAGTTATTTCCTGCGCGGGATAGTGTGCTTTAACATAATCTATCCCCATTGCGGTTGCCAGGCTTAAGGTTACATTAAGCGTTTGGGCCATACGGCTGCGCTTGCTAAAAAAGCTGCCGAGGCGTTCACCAGGGACAAAGTCCTTCATCCAGGAGTTCCAGCTTGCGCCTGCTATGTCGCCAAAAATATGCTGAAAGAACAGTAATACCAATAGTACCTGGATGGTAGTTGTGCCAGTAAATAGCAAAGGCATTAAACCAATGGCGATAAGTGGCAGGCGGGCAAGTAGGTTAAAGGCGGAGGTAATCACTTTTCGGTTGTTCCATTTTTGTACCAGCCATATCGATGCAAGCTGAAAAATAGTTGTAAAGGTGGGTAATGCAGCAAATAAACCTAATTGAAAGTTTGTGGCACCCATGTGTATGGCCATTGCGGTGAGGAAGGTGCCGCTTGTAAATACTACCATTGCTTCGGCAGAGAGGCCATCGGCAATTACGTAGTTAAGGCCTTTGTTTAACTCATGATTAGAGATTTTATCGGAAGGGCGTAAATTCATAAAAATTAGTAGCAACTACGCTACAGACATTGCATTTAATAAATAGTTTAATTAAGAGGGAGCAGGTTATTAGCCTGCACATTATAACACACAAATCTCCTGCCTTATTATCAAGTATGGCGATTAAAGTATAAATTATTGATTTTCAATTAATTAACTTGCAGTTAATTATGTCACACTTCTGCACATCTGTCAGAAGTGTGGAGTGCTTAAGTAATCGCTTCCCCAGAACGTGGAGCAAGCCGAGCGATCTTTCACCCATATATTTTTTACCTTGACGTTAGATGTGTCTAAATAAAGATGCGTAGCAGCCTTTTATAGCAGCGACTGTTAAGAGAAGTGGACACCATTGTAAGGTTAACCGAACGGTTAAACGCATGCCAATTAATGAAATTTTTATGAAATTTTAAAAATTTGCCCAAATTATTCGTGTGAAATTATAAATCTTATAACGACAGTAAATTATTTATAGGTTAATTATTATTTGGCGTTGTTGTTGGTTAAATAGAGTGTTAATCTGACAATAACTCATGAAAAATAAACTGAAAGTATTTACCTGGCATATACATGGTAGTTACCTTTTTTACTTGTCGCAGGGTAATTATGATATCTACATCCCTACGAAGCCGGAAAAGACCGAGGGCTATTATGGCCGGGGCGAAACCTTTCCGTTTGGCAACAATGTTATTGAAATACCTGCCGACGAGGTAAAGCATCATGAGTTTGATTGTATCCTATTTCAAACCAACAATAACTATCTGGCCAATCAATATGAAATACTGACAGAAGAACAACGCGCATTACCCCGTATTTATATAGAACATGATCCGCCGCGCCAGCATCCTACAGATACCAAACATGTGGTAGATGATGAGAATGTGGTTTTAGTGCATGTTACGCACTTTAACCGCCTGATGTGGGATAGCAATATAACACCAACCCGTGTTATTGAGCATGGCGTTACTGATCCGGGTATCTGTTATGAGGGGGATCTGGATCGCGGAATAGTGGTTATAAATAATTTGCCGGCGCGTGGGCGGTTGTTAGGACACGATATTTTTATGCACGCCCGTAAACATGTTCCGCTTGATCTGGTAGGCATGGGCACAGGGGAACTCGGGCTGGGAGAGGTACTGCACCCGCAGTTGCCAAAATTTCAAAGCCGTTACCGTTTCTTTTTTAATCCGATAAGATACACCAGCCTTGGCCTTGCCATATGCGAAGCCATGATGATGGGCATCCCTGTAGTAGGGCTTGCCACAACAGAATTATCGGCCGTTATTGAAAATGGCGTATCAGGTTTTATACACACTGATGTAGAATACCTGATAGATAAAATGAAATTATTAATAAGCGAGCCACAACTGGCCCGTGAAATTGGCACCAAGGGCAGAGAGGTTGCTTTGCAGCGCTTCGGTATTCAACGTTTTACCAACGATTGGGAAAGCCTGTTTACTGAGGTGACGTCAAAAAATAAAGCAGTCGCTGCCGAAAATGTATAATTATGAAATATCAAACAAAAAGGGTCGCTTTGATAAGCGAACACGCGTCACCTCTCGCAGATTTGGGCGGAGTGGATACCGGTGGGCAAAATGTTTATGTAGCACAACTTGCTAAACAACTGGTCAGGATAGGCTACAGGGTTGATGTGTTTACGCGTAAGGACAATGCAGCATTAGCCGATATTGTTAATTGGGTTGAAGGTGTAAGGGTAATAAATCTTAAAGCCGGCCCCGAGGCTATAGTGGCGAAGGAAGACCTGTTGCAATACATGGATGAATTTAAAGATAACATGGTTAAATTCATTACAAGGAACAGTATCGATTATTCGGTGATACATGCTAATTTCTTTATGTCGGCTCTGGTGGCAATGGGCATTAAAGATGAGTTGGGTATTCCGTTTGTAGTTACCTTCCATGCATTGGGCCATGTGCGGCGTATACACCAGGCAGAGGCAGATAAATTCCCTGTTGAACGCTTGGCTATTGAAGAAGAGGCAGTACATCAAGCCAGCTTTATTATAGCAGAATGCCCGCAGGATAAAGAAGACCTGATTAAATATTATAATGCGCCCGACGAAAAAATAGTTATCGTTCCCTGTGGCTTCAGCGCCGGCGAATTTAGCCCGATGGATAAGGAGGCAGCGCGCCGTGTGCTTGGCCTGCCGCAGGATGAGCATATTATTTTACAGCTTGGCCGTATGGTACCGCGTAAAGGTGTTGACAATGTGATAGAGGCCCTGGCCAAAATAAGGGTGAAAAGCAAACCAGTAAGGCTTATAATAGTTGGCGGCGAATGCGAAGAACTGGAAGAAGAGAAATGCCCGGAATATGCCCGGCTCATGAATATTGCCCGTGAACTTGGCGTGGTAGAAAAAGTACTTTTTGCCGGCCGTAAAAATCGCAGCCGCTTAAAGTTTTATTATGCCGCGTCAGACTTGTTTATTACTACCCCATGGTATGAACCGTTTGGCATTACTCCGCTTGAAGCGATGGCGTGCGGCACTCCTGTTATAGGCTCAAATGTGGGCGGTATAAAATACAGCGTTAAAGATGGCGAAACTGGTTTACTGGTTAGCCCGCACAACCCTGCTGAACTTGCCGGTGCAGTAAGCGATTTGCTTAATGACCCCGGAAGGCTAAATGAGATGAGTAAAAATGCTATCGATCGTGTCAATGAGTACTTTACCTGGACTACGGTAGCGCAGCAGGTCAATATGGTTTACCGGATGATGCTGCCGGTTGCAAAAATTATACAAAGGCGCTCACAAGCTGCTTAATCATGAACAAGGCAATATTTTTAGATAAAGATGGCACGCTGATACCCGACATCCCTTATAATGTCGATCCCGAAAAAATAACGTTGAGCAACGATGCTGTTGCCGGTCTTATAAAATTACAGAGCGAGGGGTATAAGTTGATTATTATATCAAACCAATCGGGCGTGGCAAGAGGATATTTTACGGAAGATAAACTGCATGCCGTTGCAGATAAGATAAAAGAGCTGTTTGAATGGGAAGGATTAAGATTAGACGGCTTTTACTATTGCCTGCACCATCCGCAAGGAAAATTACCAGGCTATAATATTGAGTGTGATTGCCGCAAGCCTGCGGCAGGTATGTTGCTACGGGCCGCCGCCGATCATACCATCAGTCTGGAAAATTCCTGGATGATCGGTGATATTTTAAACGATGTAGAGGCCGGTAACCGGGCAGGCTGCAAAACGGTATTAATTGATAATGGGAACGAAACGGAGTGGGTTGAAGGGCCTTGCCGTAAGCCTACCATTATATGTGAAAACATAAACGAAGCCGCCGGTCGGTTACTAACTATTGATAAGCATGAATTGGCAGGACTGTAAAAACATACTTTGTATCCGCCCGGATAACATGGGCGATGTGCTCATGACGGTGCCCGCCATCCGCGCACTTAAAGAAACTTTCGGTGCGCGGATTACCCTGCTTACATCATCGATGGCAAAAGGCGTTGTAAAGTATTTACCCGAAATTGATGAAGCTATCATATTTGATTTGCCTTGGGTAAAGGCCGCAGAAACGGCAGATCGCGATAGTCTTAATGATGTAGTGTCCACCATCAAGCAAAAAAAGTTTGATGCAGCCGTTATATTTACCGTTTACAGCCAAAACCCATTACCAAATGCTATGTTGGCTTACCTTGCAGGTATCCCTAAAATATTGGCTTACTGCCGCGAAAATCCATACCATCTCCTAACAGATTGGGTGCCCGATAAGGAGCCTTATGACGTGATCAAACACCAGGTTCGCCGCGACCTCGATCTTGTGGCGGCCATTGGTGCCAAAACACAGAACGAAGCCTTGCACCTCAATGTCGACGAAAACCTCTGGCCCCAGGTTAAGAAAAAGTTGCAAACTGCAGGAGTAGACACTGTTAAGCCCTGGCTGTTACTGCATGCAGGTGTCAGCGAAAAAAAACGCGAATATCTGATTAAACACTGGGCACCGGCAGGAAAAAAACTAATTGAAAAAGGTTATCAACTGGTACTTACCGGTTCTGCGGCAGAGCGGGGCGTTACCGATAAATTAGAGAAAGCGATAGGATTAGACAGTTTTTCTGCCAGTGGACTGTTCTCACTTGACGAGTTTATCTGCCTGATAAAACATGCGCCGTTGCTGTTATCTGTTAATACAGGTACTGTACATATCGCGGCTGCCGTTGGCACACCGGTTATAGTTTTGTATGCCCAAACCAATCCGCAGCATACCCCATGGGGTGTTCCCAATAAAGTACTAACATTCCCGGTGCCTGCATATTTGCGCAGCAGTAACGAGGTTATTAAGTACGTAAACAAGACGCTTTACAGCAAACCCACAGGGCTGCCAACTGTTATTGATATTGTTAACGCTGTTGACGAATTACTTAGCCCGTCAGGCTTACCAGCTCAACCGTTTCGCGAAATACCAAGTGGAAATCAGGCGATTGCAGCCAGTTAATGGTTCGGTGCACACGTTTATCAAGCGGCCCCCAGCGTTGCGGCTCGCCATCCATACTGATAACGATACTTGGTGTTTTAAAAGCCGACGCGATATGCGATACGCCCGTACAGTTTGATATCAGCAAGGCGGCATTTTGTATTAATGCTCCAACTGCGCCCATTGATGTTTTTCCCGCTGTATTTATCGGTTTATAACGCATGTGGTTTATAACGGCATCAATAATATCCGCTTCGTCCTTTGTCCCGGTAAGCACGGCCTTATATCCTTGTTCCATACAATAATCGGCCAGTGCCGCAAAGTGTTTTACAGGCCATTGGCGTAGTGTACTGCGCGAACCAGGATGGATGCACACATATTTTTTTGGTTCGATGCCCAGGTTAAGTTCATCTAAGGCATCATAATCTTCTGTTGTTAAAGGGTATTCCAGGTTTCCGCCCTGCGATTTGATACCTAAAAACTCCATTAGCTTAATATGCCGGTCAATCTCATGCCCAAAATCTGGATAGGGCATAAATAATCCATTGTCGGGTGCGTAATGCCCTTCTTTTGAATAGCCTGCAATAAATCTCGCCCCAAAAAGTTCAACCATGGGGTTAATTATCGAACCATTTCCCTGCATTTGCAAAGCAAGGTCAAACTGTTTGGTTTGTACCTCGCTCAAAAAAGCGGTAAAAGCCGCCGGGTCTAATTGTTGTTCGGGCAAACCAGGATAGCCGGGAAAATGTATAAAATTGTTAAAGTATTTGCCGAACCTTTCGGTAAGCGATTTTGCCCAGGGTAAACCTATCAGGGTTATTTCAGCATCCGGGTAAGCAAAGCGCAACGCTTTAACAGCAGGTATCGCGCAAAGCATATCGCCTAATTGCAATGCCCTGAAAACGACTATTCTTTTGATCTCGGAAGGAGGTAATTTCATCTTTTTTTAAATAAATAAAACACGGTATTTAACTGCCCCATACCATTGCCAGAATACCGATACAAATGGAATAACTACGGAAGTCACAATCATTTCGGCAATATGGCCTGGGCTAAGTTTGGTTACATATAGCCTTTTGAAGATGAAATACAAGGTTAAGCCAAGCCAGCCGGCACTACCTGGAAGGGTAAGGCTATTTTGCTTGCTTAATAACCCAACTGCCATGATCAAAAAAGCGGCAATTATACAATAATATAATACCGGCGTTTTCTGTCTGATCTTTTTTTGATAAAGCGTTGGGTGCTTTTTATAAAGCAAGGCGTTGTACAAGGTTTTCTTTTGTTCCTTAACACTTACACCCCACGGTGAACTGCGCACCGGGTGCACAACTACAGCGCTTTCAATTTTTTTAATAGGAATGTTATTATTGATGAACTTAAATTGCAGGTCGCTGTCTTCGCGCCAGGCCATACTGAATTGTTCATCAAACCCTCCGGCCTTTATTAAAGCGCTTTTTGTGCAGGCGCAATTGGCGGTTATAAAATCTGCGGTTTGCAAATTTGCTGTGTTCTGCTCATAATCGGTTGGGCGCTTGCCAACGGGCACAACAACCTTACCGGTAAGCGCTATATCTTCCAAAGAATCACAATTAGCCACAATTTCTTGCAGCCAGTGCGCATCTGGCAGGCAATCATCATCGGTAAAAGCGATAATACGTCCCTTAGCATTTAACCAGCCATAATTACGTGCAGCAGCCGGCCCTTTTTTAAACGGCAGGGGCAAATAACGAATTGAAGCGGAATGATACCCGGCACTTTTCTCAGTTATTCGTTGTGTTTGCTCATCCGGCCCATCGCTCACCACTATAATTTCATATTCCTTCTTATCGAACTTTTGTAGCAGCAGTGCTTTAAGGCAATTAATTAAGAGTTTCGGCCTCTGATAGGTTGGCACTACTATAGATACTATTATCATTATCTCGTTCTTTTTCAATAATAAATGAACCAATGACCAGCGCGTCAAACGGCGACGACCAAAAACATTCTACAGCATCCCTGGGTGTACAAACAATTGGTTTGCCGAGCGTATTAAATGAAGTGTTTACCAGCACAGGTACACCGGTTTTGCGCTCGAATGCCTTTAGCAGATCATAATAGTCCTTGTGTTGCTGCTCATTAATGGTTTGGATTCGTGCCGTGCCATCTGTATGCCTTACAGCGGGGATCTTATCTGCCTTATCTTCTTTTACATCGTAAACAAAAAGCATAAATGGCGAGTACTCCGCATTGTTAAACCACTCGTGTGCTTTCTCCTGTAACACCACAGGGGCAACCGGCCTGAAATCCTCCCGGTCTTTCACTTCGTTCAGCCTTGCCTGCATGGCCGGGTTGATAGGCGAAGCCAAAATGGAACGGCTGCCTAAAGCCCGCGGCCCAAACTCCATGCGGCCCTGAAACCAGCCAATGATCTTGTCCTGTGCAAGTATATCGGCAGCTTCTTCGGCAATATTTTGCAGTTTTCGGTACGGTACTTTCCAAAGCTTTAATTGTTTTTCTATTTCGCTATCGCTATACTGCGGCCCCCAGTAGCAATGATCCATCACGAATGATTTTTCGTCGTTTTTACGCTCTTGCGCATCTACCCAAAGCGCGGCGCCCAAAGCGGTGCCATCGTCGCCGGATGCCGGCTGTACCCATATATTTTTAAAGAAACCTTTATCGCGTATACGGGCGTTAGCTACGCAATTGAGGGCCACACCGCCGGCAAGGCAGAGGTTGTATTGGCCGGTTTCCTGCTGCAGCCAGCCGGTAAGCTCAAGCATAGCCTCCTCCAATACCAATTGCAGCGAATGTGCTATATTAAAATGGTGCGCTGTAAATTCTTCGTGACGAAGGCGTTTAGGGCCAAAACGTTCGTTAAGGTTTTGGTTGTTGATGGTATATTGGCCGTTAGCGCCAATTTGTACAATGTCTCTAAAATCATTTACAAAATCGGGCTTGCCGTATGATGCAAGCGCCATAACCTTGTACTCATCTGATGAGTGCAGGAAACCGAGATGCGCGGTTACATCCTCATAAAGCAGCCCTAATGAGTGCGGCAGGTTTACCTGGCCGATTCTGTTTAACTGCTGGCCGTAGCCAATGTTGTAGGTGGTGGTAGCTTGTTCGCCACGACCATCAACAGTCATTACCGCCGCTGTTTTAAAAGGTGAGCAGTTAAACGCGCTTGCCGCGTGGGCAACATGGTGTTCTACAAAGTGCCATTTATCGCGGCCGATATTGCAGCCAATAAAGCGTTGCTGCAAATGATGTGGCCAGCCGTCCTTTAATTGCCCCGGCGCGTTAATGATGGATGATAGAAACAAGGGCTCCCACGGGTTGGCAAACGCCTCGTTTAAGTGCGATCGGCCTTCCTCAAAAGGAATTTCAATGGTTTCTTTATCACGATATTTGTCACCTATGATTAAGTATGGGTCAAACGAATAGGCAACGTGGTCAACATCATTTATGTGGATACCGGCTACCTTCAAACAGTAATCAATTGCATGGAACGGGAGTTCCCAGGTTGAAAATGGGACAGGGCGTTTACCGTGTTTAAAGTGGGTAAATCTTTCCTCTTCGGTTGCGGCAAGCAATATACTGTCTTTTACAATGCAGGCCGCTGAGTCGTGAAAAGCGGCGTTTATTCCTAAAGTATACATCTGTTACAGATTATTAAATCAATAATTCAATTAATAAACCATTGTTGCGGCGGAGCGGCAATAATTGAACCGGTCAGTGTCTGATATGTAGGCAACTTCTATTTTAACATTTACCTTATATGATAGTTTTAAGAAATAAATTTAAAAGTATAGAAATAGAATTAGTGTTCAGCGATAAAAAAGTGATGGTGATTGGAGCGGAAACACTTTCCCGCATTTGCGATCCCCATGACCGCGATAGCATGATCTATTCGGATGGCGCTGGTGCCGTTATTTAGGCGCAACCGAAAGCGCGGTACCCGTAGGCATCCTGGCACATTGCACCCGCTCTTACACTGATGAGCTGGCTTACGTGTTGAAAATGGATAAGTCATCCAACCTGATTATGGCAGCGACCGGTTGTTTCTCAAAATGCAGGCCGTTTTGTCTATCCGTGACATTGACAAGTGCATATCCACCAGGCCAATAACAAATGGACGAGGCGATCCTGAAGAACCTATATGCGCTTTATGAGCGGGCAGCAATACCCGCGTATGTCATGCCCATGACGATATCGTGGTTAGGCAACAGTTCGGTAGCTACGCTGCCTACTTTATACGATCTTTTTTCCAAAGGACACCTGGCGGATTAACAGATTACAAATGGCGGCATATTGGTATTTGCGTCTATGGGTGCCGGTGTAAACATTAACTCAATTATCTACAAGATACCGGAATAAGGAGTTAGGTTTAGTTCGTAATGTGAGCGCTGAAAATTTGACATTTCCGCTGAAAAAATTTCAGGCCCTCACTGAATTTTATTCAGTTTTTCCTGACTGGCATATCCCTTGTATTACGCTAAACGAAGTTTAATTAATTTTTTAACCTCTATTTTTTAAAAACGATTAAAGGAGAAAAGGCCATGACATTGGTTAAATTTAACAGAGACAATGGAAAAGCATTAATGCCAGGCGTTAATGACATTTTCGAATCTATTTTTAATGACACTTTCTTTTCAGACCGCATGGTGACCCGCGTGCCTGCTGTTAACATCAGCGAGTCCGGCGATCACTACCACATCGAACTGGCTGCGCCAGGCCTGAAAAAACAGGATTTCAAGATCAATGTGGACCGTGATCAGCTGAGCATTTCCGTGGAACAGCAATCCGAAAACAATGACCGCAAATATAACAAACGCGAATACAGCTATTCTTCCTTCGTGCGTTCGTTTACCTTGCCTGAACTGGCTGACCAGGACAGGATCGAGGCCGCATATGAAGATGGCGTATTAAAAATCGATGTGGCTAAAAAAGAAGAGGCCAAAACCGTAAGCCGCCAGATCGAGCTCAAATAATGATTTCATCGGCTATCCGAAAAAAGGCTGCCCTATGGCGGCCTTTTTTCGATACAATTGTTAACTATCGTTCAATTAAATTTTAAAAACCATGACAACGATCAGTAAATGTATTGCCGGTTTATTTATCGCAGGTTCGCTGGTTTTGGGTTTAACCGCCCCTGCCGCTGCCCAACGGGACGTTCATTCGACCACCTTTAACAGGACCGCTTTCCATATGCGTCCGGATGCGCTTAAAGGGCATGCGGGCGGGTTTTATCATCCCTATGTTTATCCGCGTGCTGGTGTGGTGGTACGAACCCTGCCGTCAGGCTACTATTCATTTGTATGGAAGACTTACCCGTATTATTATTCTGACGGGCTGTTCTACCAATCCTATGCCGACCGCAGTTATAAGGTGGCCGCACCTCTTGTTGGCACGAAAGTGCCATCACTGCCTCTTGGTGCCGATATCATCACCATCGGCTATTCATCCCGGCGGCTAGTTTGCCTATAAAGTAGTGGGCAAGGACGGTATCCTGAATACCCATGGCGAAACCAACCCTGCCTTACCGCCCGTAGGTGATATGACAAACCGGTTGCCCGCTGGCGCGCACCAGGTGAAATTGAGCGGCAAGACTTATTGGGTACCCCGGACGAGATTTATCTCGAAGAGGCTGAAAAAGGTAAAACGACCAGCTACCGCATAGTATGGGTGCCGGAAAGGAAAAAGGACGATCCTACACCGGTGCAGGATCAGCGCCTTTTACTAATTTGGGATAGGCAATTTAGAGTCCATTACCGTTATGTATGACGTATTGTTTTCCGTGTGTCTGATGTCTTTACTGATCCTGCTGCTGATCTTTTTGTTAAAGCGGCTCAACCAGCCCTATCTGGTAGCTTATATCTTAGCGGGTGTACTACTGGGGCCGCATATGGCAGGTGTCTTTACTGACAATTCGACGATCAGCAGCCTGGGAGAGATCGGTATCTTATTACTGATGTTCTTTCTGGGTATGGAGATGGAGCTCGCAGATCAGAAGAGCCTGTTGTTGCAGCCGCTGATCGCCCAAGGTATGAAGATCATATTCAGCCTGCTTATGGTCTTTGCGCTGGGCGGCTGGCTCCATTGGAGCCAGGGGCAGGTGATCCTGCTTGCGGCGGTACTGATCTTTAACAGCACGGCCGTGGTCAGCACCTTCTTAAAAAAGAACAGAGAGTTGCATACTGACGCGGGCCAGCTAACATTGAATATTCTGCTGTTGCAGGATGTGCTGCTGGCTCCGGTGCTAACGCTGTTCCAGTTCCTGGGGAATAGGCACGTCTCTGTAATCCGGCTGGTTTCCTCGGCAGTCTGCTGTGTTTTGCTGTTCCTGTTGTTGCGGGCGATCCGTAATAGGAACCTGTACCAATGGCCGCTTTGGCGGGATATCGGGCGGGATCATGAGCTGCAGGTATTTACCGGGGCGTTGATCTGTTTTGGATTTGCGCTGCTGGCGGATAAAGCGGGACTGAGCGGGCCGGTCGGGAGTTTTGCAGCAGGGATCTATATTGGTCGTACCCACGCGTTTCGCTGGCTGGAAAAGGCGTTGAGACCCTTCCAGGTTTTTTTTACAGCACTGTTCTTTGTTTCCATCGGGCTGACGCTGGATCTGCCTTATCTGAAAGCGAATTGCTGGCTGATCGGCAGTGCTACACTGCTACTTTTGCTCAGCAATAGCTTACTGTCGTCCCTGGTCTTCCGGTTGTTAAAACTGCCTTGGAAAAGCAGCCTGTACGCAGGCGCTTTATTATCCCTGCCAGGCGAATTCGGCATACTGGCCTGTTCACTGGCTTACCGCCTGGGCATGATCGATGCGGGTTTTTTTAAAGCGGGAATCGCTGTGACCGCGCTTTCCCTGCTGTGCGCCACCTTGTGGCTTACTTTGTTACGTCGGCTGATCTATGCAGGCAAATTAATGTTTTCTTAATGATTTAAGAGTTATGAAAAGAACTTATCATATTTCATTGAATATCAAAACGCCGGACGGCGGTTTTGAGGCTTATGGCCGCTACGAGCTGGGCAGCGATAAAGCTTTTGCCCGCATGTTGTTTGAACAGTTAAAGGGTGATGAGGGGGTATTCGAAAGATCTGTTCTGCATATGGATCTCACGGAGGTGGAAAATGGGATACCTTTTGTACAGGCTGTCCGGCATTGCACACTGGATGAACTAGCGGATAATACCAGGCGAATCACCTGCGGGGTGTTTAAGCGTTTTGCTCTGGACGGTAGCGCTTTTGATACTTAAGGTATATTGTACTTAAGCGGTGCAAATATATCGCTTCTAAAAGGCAGAAGCAACTAACCGTAAAGTTAGTTCTCAAGTGAAGCCATGTCAAACAAAACGATAGCACACTGTTACCGTTTTCTTATGTGTTCTTTGTTAAAAAACCGCCCAACAATTTGAAGCTTACGCCACTAGCTGTCGTTTTATTTTGCTCAGCAAATGATCGATATCAAAAGGCTTCGGAACAAAATCATCAGGTGCCCCGTGATGATAAATTGTTTGCGTCAGGTCGTGGGACGCTGATATCAAAATAACCGGTAACCGGTGGGTGGCGATATTCTCTTTAAGTTGTCTGCAAATGTCTCGCCCATCCATTCCGGCGAGCATGACATCCATCAATATCAAATCAGGACGGAATCGGCTGATGGTTTCAAATATTTCTTCACCGCTGGATAGCGCTTCTATCTCATACCCGGAATCGGAGAGCAGATAGGTAAGGACTTCCAATATGTCGTTA
>NZ_JAQBOI010000207.1 GCF_028288105.1 Mucilaginibacter sp.
CAAAATCAGCGTCAGAATACTTTACCTGGCCGCCATTTACATTATGCAGCAATTGCTCGTTAACCAATGTCATAAAATCAATTGCGCCTACTGCTTTTGGCAAGCCGGAAGGGACTTGAAAGCCATAGGTACCCGAGTAATTAAGTTCAAGCGACCCCTTCTTACCTTTTTTGGTGGTCACTAATATTACACCATTGGCAGCACGTACGCCATAAATAGCTGCGGATCCATCTTTTAGTACCGATACACTTTCTATATCATTAGGATCAAGACGGGTAATATTATCCCGCGGAACACCATCGATAACAACCAATGGATCGCCGAAACCGCGAATACTAAATGAGTTATCAAATGAACCGGGTTCTGCAGAGTTTTGAACCACACGTAAACCGGCTACTTTACCGGTAAGAGAATTTAGAACGTTCTCGTTTTTGGTTGTGACAATTTCACTGTTGTTAACCGATGCGATAGAACCGGTAACCGTAACTTTCTTTTGCGTACCATAACCTACAACTACTACTTCATTTAATGAAGAGGAGCTTTGTGCCAGCTTTATGTTTACGGTTTCCTGGGTATTAATTACTACCTCTTGAGGGGTGTACCCTAAAAACGAAAATAAAAGCGTTTGGCCTGAAGCTACATTTAACGAAAACTTTCCATTAACATCAGTTACCGAACCCGTTGTGGTTCCTTTAACTGATACCGATACCCCGGGTAACGGCCCGGCATTATCAGATACTACCCCGATAATAGTTTTGGTTTGTGCAAAAGCTGAATTGCACATTAGTAAAAACAAAAAAGGTACAATACAATAATGTACCACCTTTTTGATTTTCACACCATAGCGAATGCCATGGCATCCACCATAATTGGTAAAAATTTCATCCATAAATAAATTGATTTAAACTGGTTTATAATTACACCGGTAATATTGTATCAGGATTGGTTAGCCATATACAATTACTTTACCGGCAGACAAGTATAAACTGAGGTGTATTAAAAGGAGGGTTAAAAAAGGGGTTAATACAGTTAATAATTCATTAACCGTTACTTATTAACCGCTTTTTTAAGAAATAAATGGGTGTATTCGCCGTTAAGGCGATAAAGATTTTTTAGAATATTATTTGCAGATCTTATCAAAGTGAACGGGATATTCACTGCCCATTGACTTTTGGTACTCAGTCACAAATTCATCGTAAACTTTTTTGGCGTAATCAATTCCCTTGATCCGTCTGAGCGACTTAAGCTTATATTTTAAAGCGATATCATTAAAGGGGTCGATATTTAATACCACGCGGCATACATCCAAAGCTTTTTTGTAATCGCCGCCTTCATATACCTTTTTTATTTCGGATAAAATTACCGGCATAAGCAATTCTTCAAAACTCAGTTTAACATCATCCAGCCAGGTTTCGGGTACATACTGTAAAAGCCCTCCGGATGCAATCAAATCAAACTGATCTGTTATAAATTGTTCTGCTGTAATGTGATGATCATGAATTTGATTAATAGAATCGGTTACTACAAAATAGTCACAAAAAAAACTTTCACTTAATTTAAAGCAATAGGTATCGTTTAAAAAGCTAAGTTCGATGCCATCTATATCGGCAATTATATTTCTGAGGTGATTAATTGTTACCCCTTTAATGTTTTTTGTTTTTACAACCTCTTTATCAGGCCATAGTATTGTAGATATTTTTTTTGAAACAACACCGTGGGCATCTTTGCTGTTTAACAATATTAAAATAAACAGTTGTTTTATCTTTGGGCTAAACAGGTAAGTAATATCCTTGCTGTTTTTGTTAAATACAATAAACTCTCCCAATAAATAAACAGCATTTGGCTTTATACCTGCTTCTTTTTTCTTGCTATAAAAGTCGGGTATTATCTCATCGTCAACCTTTATTATGCTACCTTTTAGTTTTCGCCGTCTGATAAAATACCACAAGGCCCCGCATATAACTATTATAAGAGCGATAAGATATTTATAAATACCGTTAAACCTGCTTGTATTTGTTTGCTGCGAGCTTAAATAAGCCTGCTGGCTTACCGGCGGAGATGTAAGGGCATAGATCTTAACGGTAGATTGCGACGGAGAAGTAAACTCCTGGGTCGCACAAAAAAACTCATCTTGCTTAGGATCAAAAAATAAATTAAAATCGCTTTCGATCCGTTCTGAAGCAACCGGTATAGTGCCGCTGACTATTTCATACGAACCATCTCTAACAGAGAATTTATAAAGCCTTAAATTGGTTTTTGGTTTTTCGTGCGGATAACATAGTGCATAAAAAAACTTTTTATCTTTTGAGAGGATAAGATTATTAGCCGAAACAAAAGGCTCTTCGTCGGGGCTTATTTCCCAGCATTTTTTAATAACACGGGTGGTTAAATTAATTCTGTAGAGGTCGTAAAAATGCTTCCCTCCAATAATTTGATTGCCCGATTGATTACCATAACCGCCAAATATATAAACTTCGTTATTTTCATCAGTTTGGCTGCTCCCCGAAAAAAATCGCGGGGATATGGTATCGCCGGTAAACAAAACCTTTTCCCAGCTATCTGTAGTTTGTTGATATTTAAAGAAATCTTTATGATATGAAAACGAACCATATCCGCCAAAAAGATAAAAGTTGTTTTGATCTTTATCAAAAAATATATTGTGGTGGTGCCTTTGTTGTTTTATTAAAGCTTTACCAACAGCTTCCCATTTTAAAGTACTTAAATCAAGCGCTGCTATGCTATGCAATGAATCTGGCGGTTGTACTTCATAAACATAGCACTTGTTTTGCCTGATATTAACTATGCTTTTGCCCAGCAAAAGCGTCATGGGTATTTTATTATTATACGGCTTACCTATTACATTATCTGCCTGTACATTGTACTGTATCAACGAATCTTTTTTAAACATGAACAACACCTGTTGGTTTACATCAAAATTTACCCCTGCTACTTCATTAAAAGTCCGTTTTAATTTAGGTGTCCAAAAATATGATTCATTTATAAGCCAGGCCGGATGATCTACATAGCCAACGGCATCTCCATCATCTGTATGCACGTTGTGTCCATTCCATTCATTAAGCGGGAAATAATACTTTTTGCTATCATCATTAATAGTCAAATTTTTGATGGCCATATTGGGCACATCAGAGTAATGCTTATTCTTACCAAAGGTTAGCTCAGGTGTTATTTTACCTTTAAAACCAAAGTCTTTTGCCTTATACCATTTATCATTTACAAAAAAGCCTACCGTGTTGGCTTCCAAATCAATATCAGCTTTTACCCTTATCCATTTTCGCTTTATTAATTGTGTTAAATTAAGCGGGATCTCAATCTTATTGCTTTTACTATCAATATTGAAATTTAATGTTGGCGAGCCATTATGGTTAAAAATATAAGTTAAGCTGTACGAATTGCCGCTTGTATCGGTTATATTAAATACATAACCTAAGTGGTCATTATCCCATAAAGACAAATCAAAACTTATTGATAAATGATTATTAAACGTAGGTTTATCGTTAGCAAAAACAACATATGATGTACGTTTACTTAGTAAACTATCATTCGAATTGAACTGTAGCCCCTGTGCGTTGCCTTTTAATGAAGGCAATAATATTATTAATATATAAATAGCTTTACAGACCGTTTTTGGCAGTACTAAAATTCTATTATATACGCTCATTATAAAAGTGGATGATTGATAGGTAAGTATAAGCAATACCACAAAATTATGTTTTTCGGGGCGAAAAAAATCGTTTTCTTTTCCTAAGAGTGGCTTTTTCTCTATATGCCCGATAAAGCTTTGGTTTACAATTTATAAGTCCCTCTCATTTGCCAATAATAATCTATTGCATTTAATATCTTCAGGCAAAGCACCGGCGTTTTCTCCACAAAGGTTGCGTCGCGCAAACCATTTACATACTTTCGCCGCAACCAATATGAAAGTAATTATAGCTGAAAAGCCATCTGTAGGGCGCGAGATAGCCAAAGTTTTTGGCGCTACCACTAAAAAGGACGGTTATATGGAAGGCAAGGGTTACACCTTTACCTGGGCCTTTGGGCATCTGTTGCAACTGGCCGCGCCGCAAGAATATGGTTATTACGGCTGGAATGTACAGAACCTGCCCATGCTGCCGCAAAAGTTCAAACTATCCATCCGTAAGGTAAAAACTAAGGATGGCATGGTAGAAGACCCCGGCGTAAGAAAACAGTTAGATATTATTAAGGCCTTATTTGACGAAGCTACCGAGATCATTGTAGCCACAGATGCCGGGCGGGAAGGTGAACTGATCTTCCGATACATTTACTACTACCTTAAATGCAAGAAACCCTTTAAACGGTTGTGGATCTCTTCGCAAACTGATGCAGCGATAAAAGAAGGGTTCCGCAATCTAAAGCCGGGTTCAGATTACGATACGCTGTTCAATTCCGCCCACTGTCGCTCACAATCCGACTGGTTGGTGGGGATGAACGCTACACAGGCGCTGAGCTTATCATCCGGTACACGTTCTGTATTATCTTTAGGCAGGGTGCAAACCCCTACCCTGGCCATGATTTGCGCACGTTATTTGGAGAATAAAAAATTTTTACCGCAAACCTATTACCAGGTCAGTATCCAGCCGGATAAAGACGGGCAGGTATTTAAAGCGGTTTCTGAAAAAAACTTTAAAACTAAAGAAGAAGCACAGGCAGTGCTTGATCTGGTGGAAGACGTTACTTTAGGTTTCCCACAGGGAGGGCACATTTTAAGCGTGGAAGCCAAGCCGCGTAAAGAACCACCTCCGCTATTGCATGACCTAAGCAGTTTGCAACAGGAGGCCAATAAACGCAAAGGCTTTACGGCCGACCAAACGCTAACCCTACTGCAAAACCTGTATGAAAGCAAACTGGTTACTTACCCACGTACCGGCAGCCGTTATATTGGCGATGATGTATATGCGGGCGTACCGGCACTAATTGATAAGTTTATGGATCATAAAGAGTTTGGCAAACAGGCCACCCTGCTTTCTGGCTCCAAATTGAATAAGCGTAGTGTTAATGCGAAAAAAGTGACCGATCACCACGCGATATTGCCTACCGGCGAAACACCTCATCAACTTTCGCCAGACCACCAAGCTATTTATGATATGGTGGCAGGACGGATGCTGGAAGCTTTTCACCAGGATTGTATCAAAGAGATCACTAAAATCACCGTACAATCGGGTTCTAAATTTATTGCAAGCGGTACTGTGATTCAAACCGGTGGTTGGCGTGCGGTATTCAATGATAAGGATGAGGAAAAGAAGGATGAGGAGAACGCGACACTGCCCAAAGTAACACAAGGCGAAAACCTTCCTGTTACAGATAAAGCCTTATTAGAGAAACAGACCAAGCCAAAGCCTTTATACAACGAGGCAAGTTTGCTGAAAGCATTAGAGACAGCTGGTAAAGAAATTGATGATGAGGAATTGCGCCAGGCTATGAAGGATAGCGGCCTGGGTACACCGGCTACAAGGGCAGCCATGATAGAAACCTTGCTAAAGCGCAATTACATTTTAAGAGAGAAGAAAAACCTGGTCCCTACCGAAACCGGCCTTGCTGTTTATGAAGTAGTTAAACACCAGCAAATAGCACAGGCAGAACTAACCGGTAACTGGGAAAAGCGACTGGAAGAGATAAGAAGCGGTGCTTCAGTTAGTGCATTTCAGGAAGAGATCAAAACCTATACCCGCGCTATTACGCAAGAATTACTGCAGGCGGGAAAAGGAATGGTGATTAAAATGCCCTAAAGTGCTAAGCGGTTCTTACCAAGTATGACCTCATCAATACATTTACCTATGGTGGTTAAAAGATAATTATCCAGGATATCTTCATTCCTCTGTAACCATTCGTTGCCTGATTTAAAAAGCATGGCTGCTTTACCATCGGCAAATTGTACTTTCCATACTTTCCAGCTTTTATATAAGTCTGTAGTGATCTGTATCAACTGGGTAGTACCGTCGGCTAATTTTATTCTGTATTTCATAGGTAAATTCAATATTAAAACCAACTTCTAATGTTTCTAATACAGCAATAAATACGTTTAAAAACAGATAATATTATATTCTATTTTATACTCTTAGGCTGATATAAACTAAAGCGTTCATCATCAGTTAGAAGCGTACACTGCACAGCAAGCTACAACTTTAGGTTGTAATTTTACAAAAATATTTTTTTGTAAAATTCTTGATACAATTAAAGGGTTTTCATTAACTTAGCTGTGCAGTCTACCATCTGTACGTTCGATCAAATACTTGCGATTTTTATTTTTTTACCTGTAAATTCTAATTGCTATGAGTATTAGTTTACACGCAAATCTATCTAAAGATATCGCATGTCAATCCGCTTTATTTTCGTTAAATAACAAAATAGACACCAAAGAGCTGGACATAGAAGATGTAGGCAATTTAATTCCCGGCAGCGTTATGGTGCAGGACCTGGATGAGCTTACAAATCTGTATATGAACGATAATGGCTGCCGCATATTAAAGCGTTGTAAGGAGGAACTTAACAGCTTGGGGCCTGCCTATTTTGATATGTTTTTCCCTCCCGAAGAGATCGAAATTTTAAAGATCGAGGTTAGAAAGTTTCTGCAACTCGGCGATCCATCACTTATATATTCCTTCTTTCAGCGGGTAAGACCCGATAAAAACAGCGATTATAAATGGTATTTGAGCAATGTAAGGCTTTACATGCCCTTTGCCCCTGGCGAAAATCTCAAGCTAATAAATGTTGCTATAGAAGTTGATAATATATCATATGCATCTAAAAAGATCAATTCTATATGCGAGCAAAATGAGTTTGCCCAGAAAAATTACTTTAAATATCTTTTGCTTACCAAACGTGAAAAAGAGATAATAAAGCTGATTGCCAATGGGTGTAATAGCCGTTATATTTCAGATACGCTTTTTATATCGTTACATACCGTAAATAACCATAGGAAGAATATTTTGAACAAACTGAACATTAAAGGGATAATTGATTTGATAAAGTTTGCCGCTGCATACAGTATAATATAAATTTTATTTAGGCTGCTTTTTGGCCGTTACTTTCAAACATAGTTACAAACTTAAGCACAGCCGGCAACGCTGCTGTTAAAACACCTAAATAAGTAATTATAGTTGAATAGGTTTCTTGTTGAGATGCGAAGAGAAATGCTAAAACCGCAACAATCAATATCATTAACGGCGTTTTAAGCTTGTTCCAATTACCGTTATCTGTTATTTGCTTCCGTATCATCATTGCTTCAGACGTGCCGATAGCGGTAAGAATAAAATTCCTGAAGCCTTTATTAAATAAATGTAACGCTCCATTTTTTCGTATAATTAGCCCTTTGCTTACTAGCATCGTGAGGTTATAATCGTCATATGAATTTACAAGGCTATCCTCGGCCAGGTCATATAATAAAAACTTTTCTTCCTTTGTTAACGATTGCCATATATACATGTAAAAATAATGGGATGTAACCTGCATTTTAAAAGCAAGGGAATCGCCATCGAGATAACCAGGCTTAGTTACATCTAATTTTTCAAGCATAGTTACCAATGGTTCCTGCATTCTGTTTAAAAAATGCGTATGGCTGGTTTCCTGTAGCAATACCTTTTTCCAGGCTGCCAGATCGTCTGATATAGTTATGTCGCTTGTGATAAGCACATCTATAATTATCTTAAAATGCCCCAATAGTACATGCCATCTTTCCAGGTCATGCTCAGGCTTTCTTCCATCGGCTTGTCTTAAAGTTCTTTCATTAAGCGATTCAAGAAAGTTTACCGGGTGCACAGTAGAGGTAATAAATATTTTGCTTTTGTTCTTCTGCAGCAAGTTTTCTAAGAAGTTCAACTTTATAGAGTTGGTTAAAGCGCTTTGTATGTCGTATTCAAAGTGGTTAACTATAATAAGCGAAAAATCTCCATTTAAAGCTAATTTAGCGATATTGATCCAATCACAGTTAGTTTTTAAAGCTTCTTCATTGTCTGGAATAAATATCATATCTACTATTAACACATTCCCTAAAGAGTAATCGTTTTCATTAAGTACAGCAATTTTATCATCCTTTCCATAAATCTTTTTATCGGCTATCAATCGCTTAATTTTTTCTAATTTACCTGAACCGGGAGAGCCTATGATAAATAGCAGCGAATTTAGTTTAGAGTGTGTTATAAGTACCTGGTCGATATCCTGCCAACCTGATTCTATTGGAAGGTTTAAGGCAAATAATTTACGGATGATAAGATGCAATATGCGCCAAAAAATAAAAAGCGACGTGATAAAGAGGAACCAATATATTATACCATAATTAGTTAGTGGCAATATGTGTGGCAGTATATAATTTAACCTAATGGATGTTAGTTCAAGATACTTGCCAGATGGCAACAGATAAGAGGTGTATGCAGGTGTGTTATCAAACAAACCGTTGAATATTAAAGAATTTCCGGGGTGGTTATTATAAAACTCGTCTATACCACTTTTATCAAGCTTGTTATAGCTCATGTTATTAAATAACCATGCAGTTTTTATCTCGGCATAAGATGGTTCTTGTTTTATCTCGGCATACGATGGTTTTTGATTTGGGAGAGCTTTTGAATTAATGTTTATATCGTTTATCCAAACATGGTCGGCATAAATATTTTTTAATTTAAAAAACGAACTGTCATTTGGCGTCGACACCTTTTTTACAACTTCCTGTATAAAAAACGCATGCCTGTATCTCGATGTTAACCTCTCGTTGTAGTTATATGATGATGTGTAAAATAGTGCAACAGGTATACCACTCGTAATAATTAACCGGGTAACTATCATTAGGGAGTAACTGGAACTAAAATCCCAGGAACCTGCCGAAACCCTGTGTTTTATCCGCCTTAAACCCCCAAATAATCTTACTGATATTTTTACAAAGCCCCACGAAATACCGATCAATACCGCCTCAAATAACAAAAACAGTATCGCCTGGCCCTGTATCATGATCAAAGCAATAAAGTTTATAACTATAATTATGGTTAGTAAGGCAGCATTCCCTTTTCTCTTTTCAGAATACTTTAACGGCTCAAGCTTTTTATAAACGTCTGAATACAGAATATTTAAAAACAAAGTAACAGCCGTTGCCGAAAATAATAGGATGAATAGAAATTGCAAAAAGCTGGTTATATTATAAAATATGATGAGCAGCAGTATGTTTATAATATTTAAAACTATTGCCAAATTATATTGATGATGGTAGCGCGAATCTGGTCGTATCCACGATATATCAAAGTACTGCTTTTCAAAAAAGGATTGCTTTCTGCAAAGAATAAATATGAGCAGCAGTTGAATAATGAGGACCAGAAAGAACGTGATAAGCATGTAAAAGCTAAAAGAGAATATTTTAATATCCCTCATGTTTTTAAACGAGGTGCTCTCAAATACCAGCACATAGTAAGGCAGGTTTTGAATAGGCCTGGCGTAAAAACTATAATCATCTCCCGAATATATGGCTTCAAAGAAATCGCTTCCCTGGCTTGTAATTAAGCCGTTTAACTTTTGTTTAGCCGAAACTTCACTCAGGAAGTTCTCGTTAAGGTTTTTAGTTGTATCTGAATGGTAAAGCACCTTACCTTGCGCATTTACAATACAATAGAATAAGCCCTTGGGCAATACAGGCTGTTTAAGGCATTTAAGATTAACCGTTATGGCAGCCACAGCTGCATCCTTGTTAACTGTTGGAATAGATATAACAGTGGTAAACTTGCCGCTTGTCCAGGATACTATCTGGTCTACATAATATGGCTTGTTTAGCTGGTTGTCCATGAAATAGGTTTTGTTAGCAATTATGCTTTTAAAATAATTCCTTTCTCCGAAATTTCCTGATGGCGAACTGTCATACAAAGCCGACCAGTTGTTTACTTCCAATCCGTTTGTTTGTATCCAATAAACCTTATTGAGATCAAACACCTGAAAAACTGAATCTAAGGTTCTGCCATATTTATTGTTAAGCCGGGTACTATCAGAATCTGTTTTTGCTACATTTTTTTTACCCAGGTTTTTCAGATCAAAAGTTAGTTTTGAATCGCGCCTGAGGGTGTCAAGCTTATTCAGTAATTTATATGTTATATTAAGTTCATCTGAATATCGTTTCCCAATTTCATCAGCCAAATTCTTTTTAACAATCTCAGAATGGCTCATTACAGGCTTAAAAAAGGTATTATACTTAAAAAAGGCAAAAAATATAAGCGACATTAAAAGCATTGAAACAGCGAACGAAAACATACCATCCATTACAGTGAGCCTATCCTGGTTACCCATTTGATAGAGCTTTATCCATGGCATTGCCAGTATAACCCCCATTGCGGATATCAAAAGCAAGAGCACAATACTTTCGGGTAGTTTTGTACGCTCAAACTTGTAATTGCTGTTTGTTAACAAACCCGTCATAGTAAGTACAGAATCTTCATTAAGACTTAGTTGTTGGGCAAAAAGCTTATAATCTATACCACTCATGTGGGTGCTTTTAACATGCCCTTTTAAGAAAGTACTTTTGTCGGTTTGTAAAGAATCAGTAGCTATGGCAGTTACACCGCTTGGGAAAGTTTGGTAAATGATTTTGCCATCCTTTAGCAGAATATATTCGTCAAATATTTTACGCACCAGCAACTGCTCAATAAACTGGCTAATGGTGTACTTAAGGCCAACCTGGTACTGCCCTTTCCTTAAATAGATAATAAGTTCCTTTCTGTTAAAATTTATAATACTGGTACTATCAGAAAATGGTTTACCGTTTTTATCAGGTGTAAGTTTTTCTACGGGGAGTAGTATAAAGTTCTTACGCGGATAATTGGTTATATACTTATTAAGCCTACTGGTATCGTATGCCGGCAAATTTCTCTCATAGGTAATTAGTATGTTGTTCAACAATGCTACAGAGTTATTAATTTTAGCATGTATGTTTTTCTCAATATTTTGCAGGCACCTAAAACGTTGTTCTTCTAAACGCTTTTGGTTGTTGGGGATATAAATGAAAAAATATAAACTGCCCAATATAATTACAAACAGTACTGTAACCAATACTACAACCTGGTTTTTGCTAAAGGTGAAAAAGCTTTTCATATTGGTTTGTTTAAAGCTGCACAGCTATAGCGCTTAGCCACCTTGCTTTTGCTTCGCGATAGGTGGCATAGCCCAGGTGGATACCACTTTCATCGCCCCTTATTAACTGATTAGGCAAACATGGCTCACTGTTCACAATAAACTTGCTGCATAATTGCGTAATTAAACTTACCTCGTTATTAGCAACAGCATCCATATCCAGGTCCATTACTTTAACAAAATCATCGGGGTTGATTGCATAGGCCTTTGGTATCTCAAACAATAAGCTGTCGGCATTTAATACCGGCTTAATGCAGGGGTTTATACGAACAATGCAGGCATTATTACTTAGCAATGGATCAATGATGGAATAAGCAATGAATGTTGCTGAATCTGGCGGGTCACCCAAAATACTTGTCGACATTTTTTTGATATCAGCTATAAACGAGGAGCGGTTATCTGTCACCACAAGCTTATTATCCTTGTTCTTTTGATAGATGGATGCAATACGCGGGTCGGTTGAGTTTTGGTAATCCGGTATCACTGCCCTGCCACCCGTTCCAGTACCCAACGATAATATATTGTAATCACTTAAAGGGATACCATTGTTATTTGTCATGGCTTCGATAACCCCGGCTAAAATGGGATTATTAAAACCGGAAACTGCACCATCCCAGTACCATGCTTTGCGGGAATCGTTACCGCCTAACAGGCTTACATTTGCCTCGGCCGGCGAATCAAAGTAATTTACCGGCGCATTGCTTGATGAGTGTATAGCATGGCCAAGTGTAACTTGGTAATATTTCCCGTTATTAAAAACATCAGTGTGGCTTTTTGTATTTGACCGAAAAAAACTTGCTCTTCGTTTAAAATAATCAAATCCTACTACAAGGATCTGCAAGTTGGGCTTACCAATAATTGCAGGCAATTCATGCATTGGGGTGTCGAGTATTGGCTTTGTGGTTTTACCCTCTTTTATCAAAGAATCGTACTTACTAAAAATAGTTTTCAAGCCCTCCATTTTTCTTTTCGCGCTATATTTAGGCCCCAGAACACTTGTTAAACTTGCGATATTTCGCAGACTAAGCTTTTCCCAAAAATTCAGCTTTGAAAATACCTGCTTGCGTTTGCTTTCGTCCTCAAAAATCGAGATGATCTCGCTAAGCAGCATATTATTGCACAAACAGGCCAAAACAAGGCTGCCGCCCGAGTTAGCTATCGCCATATCAAAACTCTTCAAAAGTTCGTGCCCGTGTATATCGCCATATATATCCTTAAGAACTTTGGCCTGTAACATAGCCCATGAACCGCCACCGTCAAGAGAAAGAATTTTGTACGCCATACGATAAAGTTTAACAAGCAGATTTGGTTAGCGTAAAGCCTCTTGGATGGGAGCCTTTTACACCTTAATTTAGAAGTTAAATATTTAAATTTAGGTTAAATACTAAATAACGTCAATGGCTACTTATAGCTATTTATAGGCACAACCCCGTCACGCAAATAATAGCTCTATTAACGCTTAAGGGTATACATGAAAACTATATAAATGACGAGGAGTAGCTATTTTTTACTTCGGGATATAATATCAATTTAGTGTACCATTACTATGAATACAGCAAAAAGTATTTAATTTGTGGTTAAGTATATACCGGGCCTGCAACATATGAGCTATCAATAATATATTTGCTTACATTAAACCCATATATCATGTATTTACAATTAACAAAAGCCAGATATTGGCTCTTGGGCCTAATTACCCCCATACTATTTACCGCTTGCCATGTTGTGCTGATAGGTGCATATGACCAAAATGTTGATCAAAGTATTCAACAGATCTCAACAGAGGTGTCTACCCTGCTGGTTAAGCTCGAAAAAAATGTTGATGATAATCAGCCAGCCGAAAACAAGTACGAAAAATTCAGGGATACCTATATTAATTTATATGGAGAGGTAGAAAACCTGAAGATACGGACAATGGCACTGCCTAAGTATTCTAAAATTACTGAAATGGTTGTGCTGCTCAATAAAAACATCCACGATCTGGAAGCGCTGCATAAAACAGGTTTCACCGACAAACGGCTTATTGAAACCACAAAAACTTTAATTGAAACTTCGTTACAGGCAATGCTTACTGCACAAAATGCGCTTAAACGAGAATCTGTTTGATTTAACCTTTAAAACTTATCGACATGAGTACAATTGATTTCTCAAAAATATTAGGAGATATGCTTGGTGCCGCTAAATCGCAGTTAGCCGATAAATGGCCTGCGGTTGAAAGCCTGGCTACATCATCTATTAAAACATTGGCCCAAAGTTTAATAGATATAGAAGAGATGTCCCTTAAAGGCACTATAACTAAAGAGCAGGCGGCATTGTTATTAAATATGCATAAAAACACCGCCAAAATGGTTTTACTATCTGTAGAGGTTGTTGGAATTGTAGCGGCAGAACAAGCAATTAACGCTGCTTTAGATATTGTGAAAGATACAATAAATAAAACTATAGGATTTGGCCTTATTTGATAGTAAGTAAATTTAACCTGTATAAATAAAAAATGCCGGGTCATAAGCCCGGCATTTTAACTGATCTATACTATTAACTATTATATTCTGTCCAATATCAGCCATGATTTTGGGCCAACTATACCATCAGGAACTATGCCGTTTTTTGATTGAAAGTTGCGCACTGCGGCTTCTGTTTTCGGCCCAAAATCACCATCTTGCTCTAAACGCAGCTTTTGTTGTATCTGCTTTACCAATCCTGCATCGTTATTGCCCCCACGGCGAATTGTGGCCCGGCCGGCTCTGCCATTTTGCGCAGGTTCAGTAGCGGGTATCATCCTTGGTGGGGGTGCATTGCCGTTCAATATATCTCTTACAGATGTCCTAAAACCAACCATATCAAATACAGGGTCGCTTTTACGGCCTTTGGGTAAGGCATATTCTTTATGCCCTGCACACCATTCGTGGCTTTGCCCAACATGTTTAAGTATGGCAGCTACCCCACGGTGATATGCATCAAGCTGTATCTCGGGCCAAGGGAAGTCGTCAGCGCCACCGGTATTTTCAGCTTCAATGCCAATGAAATTTGTGTTGCCATTTACTACACCATTCCAAATGCCCTGCCCGGCATGGAAACATTTGCCCGCAGCAATAATATAATAAGTACCATCGCGGCCAAGCCCAAGTTGCGATAACGGCCCCGGCAAGTCAGATCGTCCTTTAATTAGCGTGTTTAACGTTGGCATATTTCCATGCTTGCCGGGCGTCGCGGTGTGATGGCATATAACTCCAAATATACGGCCAACGTCGCCGTGGCCCCTATCTTCCCAACCCGGGCATAGTGATACTTTTAAACCGGCTTCCTGCAATACAGTGGGTAGCCATATTAATGATTTTGGCATATTTATACAACGCCTCCCTGCGTCGGTGGTAAATCTTCGTCGTTGGTTTTATCTGTAGCCTCTACATCACATCCATCAACTTCAGTATCATCATCTGCCACACTTGGTTGCTGCCCCTGCGATATTGTTGGGGTGGCAGCAACTGCCGGCTGAATAGCCGGAAATGCAACTACAGGTGCAGTAACTACCGGAGTTGTAGTTTCAGGTGTCGCAACTTGCCCCTTATTTACGGGTACTTGTCTGTCTTCAGAGGCTTCTTCCTGGCTTTTTTCATGTGGCTTAACTGTTGAACGGATAACCATTACCTTATTTAGAGTATCAAACCAAAATGGTGCGCCTAACGAAGCTGCAAGTGCAGTTAATAACCAGCCTATTATCCCTCCAAAGAAAATACCAACTAATGATTTAGTATCGGTATTGCTGCTGTTTAATTGCGCCCAACCAATTGGCAAGCCCAAGCTATTTAATTCGGCTTTGGCACTATCATAGGTTTGATTATCGGGCAAGCCTTGTTTGTTTATAGCCTCCGCTTTTTTAACAAGCATTTCGCGGGCGGTTTCATTCTTTGTAAGATAATCTGCTATGGTTAAAGCATTAATATTTAACCCGATAGATACTAATAATGCTATAGAGAAAATAATGATCTGCGTAGAACGTTTGTACCAGCCTGATACCCTGTCCATACCACTATTATACCAATCTTCGATGTTCGCCTGGGCTTTATTAAGATCGCCCTGGGCCGAATCAATAGCATTTATCAGCAGCCTTTGTACAGTTGGGCTGCCCAAATTTGCCACATTTTGCCTCAAAATATCAAGCGATATTACTGGTGTATTTGGGTCACTATTCACATCATTGGTTAATGGGCCGCGGGCGGCTATATCCATTATCGCTAAAGCAAAGTTTTTTGATGGAATATAGGAAGGCAGGTTGCCACCCTTGGCAAATAATGCCGGCGAACCGCTTGTTTTGCCGGGTTTATACCCTTCGGTAAATAATCCAAAAATAAGCGGGTGATTGTAAAGGTTTTTTGCCAGGCCGGTACCAGCATTATCTGCAAGTAATTGCCTTATACCATGTTCAAGATAGGCCGCCCTGGTTTTTAGCCAACCTTCTATCCCCTCGCGAACTGCTGTACAAATTATACTAACCAGTATAAATACAAAGATGATCCCAATAGCCACCTCAAGCATGTTTGATCCAAACATATTATTATGGTTTAAGTATTAAAATTGATAGATATGAATTGTTGGTATTTGCAGCTATTATGCCTTATAAATTTCCAAAGAAGGTGTATCAATTACAATAGCTATCAATAGCCATATTTAAAATAAAACAATGTAAATGTGCACCTTACATGTAAAACAAGGCAACAATAACGTTAATTAGTCTTTTGTTTTAATGCAGCCTTAGCGGCCTTTTTTATAGCATCTTTATCCAAGCCGTCAGGCAGGCTATCAACAGCAACATCAATTGCTTTTTCGGTACCGGCCTCTATGGCGTCACGGATTAATTCTTCTGCCTTTTCTCTTATCTTATCTGATAAAGGCAGCTTCTTTAATAACGGCTTAATGGCTTTATCCATTACACCATCAATAATAAAATCGCTTACACTGGTGTTTTTTTGCGGATTTTTTTTATCAAATTCTTCCACCCGTTTGCGGGCATCTTCCATCTTTTTCCATAAGGCGGTGCTATCCGGGTCTCGTACCGGCCCTATTGGGCCAGGGTCTGTGATATCTCCAATGTTGATCTTTGGTTTTTCAGGCGGCTTAGCAAATGTAACCTCCCTTTCAGGCGGCCGTAATTTCAGATCCATCCCAAATGATATTGGATTTTTTTGTACGCTGAACCGTACTTCTACCCGCCTGTTCCTGGGTTCCTGCACGTTATCTTTTGTTGGAATGGCCGGCGAACTTTCGCCTTTACTTTCGGTAGTCATAATTGCTTCCGGCACGCCTTCCTGCAGTAAAAAAGCCTTCACGCTGTCAGCCCGCTCCTGCCCAAGCGACACATTTTTCTCTTCTGTGCCAACCTTATCTGTATGCCCTTTAATGGTTACTGATGATAGGGAGAACTTTTGCAGAAAAAACAGGATCTGTTTAGCCGAGTAGCGTAACGTATCCATACCTTCTTTAGGTATCTCGGCACTACCCATTTTAAAGCGGCTTATTTCGGCCGATCCTAAAGCGCTTGCGAGTAATGGGGAAGCAGTGTCTCTCAGGTCAACAGATGGCAGTGGGGCGTCTTTATCAAGCGAGAGCGGCTGGCGCTGTATCATATTGTTTGATGCGCCCGAGCCAGATTGCTGCACTACGTGACTAAGTTCGTGAGCAAGCAGATGCTGCCCCCCAGCCGAATTATAATCAACATTTTTATTGAAAACTATATTGCTGCCATGGGTATATGCTTTAGCGTTTATAGACTCGGCAGATTGCGCAGCTTTACTATCATCATGTATCCGCACATTACTAAAATCATAACCAAAGCGCGACTCCATAAAACCTTTTGTATCATTTTTTAAAGGGCGCCCGCCAGATTGCAGAACTTCGTTCACTAATTTATTGGAACCGCTCCCTTCCTCCTTCTCTGATGTTGCTAGTGATGTTGCCGTAGAAAGGCCGCCCGCATTAGTTGATGAGCCCGTAACCTTATTAGCCATACTATCTGCCTCCTGCTCGTGTTTATCGCCGGGGGTGTTAATGTTTAACTTTTTTTGTACCCGGGCAGCAGATGCTGTTAATGTTTTTTTGGCATGAGCAGTATCATCCGCCCCTTTAACGGGCGCGTTTATCTTATCTGGTATTGCCAATTGCTTATACTCTTTCATAACTAAGATATCGCTATAATTAATTGTCAAAAAAATGACTATTACTTTTCTTTATTGGTTCATCCTAAAGGCGAACAACTATTTATAGGGCACAAATTCTTGCGGGATACCACGTTTTTTCATTAGTTCAAAAACCACTTCTTTTATTTCGGTAGGTGTAAGTAGTGTTCTGGGCTTACCTAACTTTACCGCTTTGGCTTTTTCTGCTGCTTTCAGTTCACGCATAACCAATTTATTATATTCATCCGCCCATTGTCTTCTGGCTAATTGCCAGTCTCCGCCGCCATGCTGTGCTTGGTGGGCTGCCTTATCAAGCTGAACTGTAAAATTGTCAATATCATCAGCACCGGTCATTCTGCGTCTTGTAAACCACGCCCTTTCCTCTTGCGGAAACACGTGATGTTTATCAATATTGAACAGACCTGTTCCCTGTGCACTACGATCCTGTATACCTTTGTTTCCCTCCTGCAGATCTTCAAGCGCTTCACCTTTTGCGCCAGGGGCACGGCTGTTCTCATCAAATCCTTTATGAAAATCTTCGTCCGATGCAAATGGCTCGCGCTTAGGTGCAGGCGCTTCTTTAGGTACATTGGAAGGATGCACTTTGGGTGGTGTAAGATCTGAAACCTTTGCAGGTGAAGTACGCACAGGCGGCTGCACAGCCCTCGATTCTAAGACAGTAGAACCAGCTTTTGGTACGGGTATATTACCTGCTATACCGGTATCTGCAACGGCCGCCTCCTGGCCAAGTTCCATTATCAATGCCTTCATCTTTGTTAAAAAGGCCCTTATAGCCTCAAACATCTCGCCCATTTCACCGGCAACTTTGCTTCCAAGCTTGCTTAACCATTCTAAAGCTTCGCCAACCAAACGCCCGGCCGACCTGACAAGCTCAACGGCCCCTGCTACTAACCTGGTTGATAAGCGCCCTACAATTGTTAAGGCTTCTTTAACAACGTTTGCAATAGCATCTGAAGCTACTGCAAGTATAACCTCAAAAAGTATCTGCCCTACAACCTTGCCCACATCCCTGCCATATTGAAACCAGGGTTCCTCTAAAAAGGCCATAGTTTGTGCAGCAACACTTTTACCAAGCTCCCTTACCTTAGCGAGAGCCATGTTGCCTATCGAGTCAAGAATCGCCTGGATCTGCTTCAGGTTCTCTCTTGGATTTTTCATAAACTTAGACACAGCATTTTTCATCTTCTGCTCTAAGCCCCCTCCCTCTGTCATGAAAGCCACAATGCGCGGGCCATATTTAGCAGCTAAATCAGGAAAGGTTACCGCCAAAAATTTACTTATCTCATAAGGTAATTTTATTAATGTGATAACAGCCTCAACCAAGCCATAAATTGACTTGCCTATACCTTCAATAATACCTAAAGCATATCCGCCTGTATACTTCACAGTATCTACAAAGCCCTGTTCAGTAAATTTCTTTTGTATCCGTTGTTTTTGTTCATCGGGCATAAACTTAACCCCGGCCAAAAAACCGCGCATAAACTCCTTTAAAACCAGCCATTGCGTTTTGCCTACTATCTCTTCTGCCCCGGCACCTACAATGTTATTATCCAGATAGCCCAACGAGATATCAGCGCCATCTTGCTCTCCTTCTTTACGTGCTACAAAATTGCGTTGCATACGCGTTTGCTGTATCACGTGTGTTAGCTCGTGGCCGAGTAACTTTTTACCTGTATTTGTTTGCGGATTGTATTGCCCGTTGCCAAACACGATATGATTAGCCGATGTATACGCCAAAGCATTAATTGAACGGGCAGATTTTGCGGCATTGGCATCTGTATGGATACGCACCTTTGAAAAATCATATCCAAACCTTGGTTCAAAGTACCTTCTGGCCTGTTGTGAAAGCGGGGTGCCGGAGCTATGAAGGCCATTTAAATAGCTATGCATGCTATTATTTACCTGCGGATGGCTGGTAGCGCTTTCCTTTCTTTGTACTTGTTGCTTCTTTTCATCTTCATCGCAATGGGAACATTTACGCTGTATAATAGGAGTTATTGGGGTAGAAACTTTTGCGGGCGCTTTGCTATCCATTTGCACAACACGTTCGGCCATAATATCCGCTTCCTGCTCAAATTTATCGCCGGGCGTATTAATAGTTAATTTGGTTTGAACAGATAGATTTGATGAACTGAATAGTGGAATACTATTAAAAGTAAAAGCAACAACAGGTTTTTTATTATCCCCGGGAGGAGTATCTGTAGGATGAGAGGCTAAAGGCTTAAATAATTTACCCGAAACCGGGGCGCCTTTTTTTGACTGATTTTTATTCTTTTCGTTTTGTTGATCTATGGCCGACGCTTTTAGGGTATCGGCTTTATTTTGTAAACCTGCTTTTTGAATAGTTGCGTGGGTTGACATTTTAGTTTAATTTGGCTATAGCCGCTATCGGCAGCTTACTATACCACTTGCCCTGCCGGCAGGTGTGGCTATAAAAGCATCTTGAGTAGTGCCCACCTGATCTACATTGGTGCAGCTATCTACATTCATAGCCCTCATAAAACCGTTAATAGTGGTAAAATCAGCAGCTCTTACTGTACCGAGTGCAATTGATGGGAAATTATGTGATGCTATGAAATCAATAAACCCTTTACCGTGGCTACCTTCATGAAACCGCAAGGTTGTGCCCTTCCATCTTACATCCTGGGCAGTTGTACCTCTGCCGTAGGCAGAAGGATTATCAACCGTACCCATGTTCTGAAAGCTTGTTTGTATAGTGACAACAAGTTTAGAAGGGAGTGTAAGAGGCGTACGGGTCCTGCCACTAACTGTAAAAAAGCCGGTTATTAAACCACTGGGGGCTAACGAAAATTGGAATGAAGATGTAGGCAGGTTTGTTCTGAATGAGGTAGCATTACCCCTACCTCCGCTCGTATCAGGCAAAACAATAACATCCACATTAGGGAAGCTCATGGTGAAACCACCCGCGCTGTTTACAACCGCAGCATCGGGCACTGGTGTAGATGTTTGCGTTTGCGTATGTAAAAACTGCTGGAGCTTGGTGGTTGTTTCGCCTGTTTGGGCACTTAAATTTTTAGTGTCTGTTTCCTTTTTTAATTTATCGGCAGTAGAAAGCCCTCTTAAACGGGTATTCGTTTTCGGGTCATTTAAATCGGCATCTGTAAGCCTGTTAGTATCAAACTTCCAATCGAGCAAGGTCTCATTTGCTGACCTTACAATTTCGGTCTTTCCTTTATCATCTCCGTTTATGTAGGCAATTACCTGGTCGTTCTTAACAAACTTACCCATATCGGTCAGCTTTTTAAGATAGCTCTGCTGTTCGGTACCGGCTAATGCCTTTAATTTAGCGGTAATTTTATCATTAGTAAGGTCTTCGTTATCTATGCGAGCCTGTTTATACCTGTTGTCATCTACCTTTTCTATTAAAGGCACCAGCATTGCTTTCCTTTTCATTGGGTCGGCCTCGTCCCAATAGGCTTTACCAATTATTGCTATGTTTCTATCGTCGGTATCAATATTGGTAACGTTCCCCATTGATGAGCCCGAAAACTTACGCCCATCTTTTGGGAAGAACAGATGTATATCATCCCAAAACTTTTTTGAAGGCGCCATGCCTATGCTTTTATCGTCCCACCAGTTGGCCACCTTTGGGGCCGGCGCCCGTTGTATAGTTTTGCCCTGGCGCTGTTGTATAACATGCGTTAATTCGTGCCCCAATAACTTTTTACCGGCATTACTTTGCGGTGCATATTGCCCGCTGTTAAACACAATATTATTGCTTGTTGTATAAGCCAGGGCGTTAATAGATCTGGCCGACTGTGCAGCTGCGGTATCTGTGTGGATGCGTACTGTTGAAAAATCGTACCCGAACCTTGGTTCAAAGTAATTTCTGGCTTGTTGAGGAAGTGGTGCGCCTGAATTGTGAAGCCCTCCCAAATAACCATTCATGCTATCATTTATCTGTGGATGGTCGGCATTGCTTTCTTTTCTTTGTAGTTGCTTTTTCTTTTCTTCCTCTTCGCAATGCGAGCATTTACGCTGTACAACAGGTGTTATAGCGTTTATTGTTTGTGGCGTTGCAAGTGAACGGATATCCATCTTTAGTACGCGTTCGGCCACAGCATCCGCTTCCTGCTCAAATTTGTCGCCGGGCTGGTTAACTGATAATTTTGTTTGAAGGTAATGGGATGAGTTGCTAAATAGCGGGATGCTATTAAAACCTTTTGACGCGGTATATCGCGGGGAAGACGGGCTTAGTAATTTGCCCGGATCAGCCACACTCCTTTTTGCCTGATGCGTACCCTTTCCAGTATCTTTTACCGCCGAAACGGTATCTGTTTGTTTTTCAAGCAATGCACGATCTGGCATATAGGGGAACTAATTATATTATAGTTTTTGTACAACAATCAGGCTTTTGGCTTTATCTATTTCTATATAATCACCTGTTGAAAGGGTTTCATTAACAAAGTTCATTACTCCGGGGAAGTAATCTGCATAATCATGGAATGCTATATAACCGCCGGGGCTTACCCATTTGGCAAAGTGATTAAAGTCGCGCGAAACGTTCATGTAATCGTGCATGCCATCAATAAACAACAGCGATATGGGCTTATCCCATTTAACATTAAAAGAGTAATCTTTTATCAGTTCAACCTGGCTGGTAAGGCCTTGTTGCTCAATATTTCTGGTAAATGATTCAAGCGTTGGTTCAAGCTCTTCTATTACCTGGTCGGCATCGCCAACAACCCCTTCATGCGGGTCAATAGCGTAAACCTTAGCACTGGGGAAATAGGCTTTTACAACGCTACCAAAAAGCACGGTAGATTTCCCCTGGAAACTCCCTACTTCTACAATTGAATGCGGCTGTGGCAGCTCAATACATGCTTTAAGGGTTGCTGACAATAGCAGATCTGCTTCGGCCTCGTCCAGCCAACCCATTATATCTTTAACTTTTTTAAATAACTCAAGTGTAGATAACATATGGTTTGTGGGTTTATTTTCACACGTGTATTTATTGTAATTGTTAAACTGCTGCCTTATTTGCGTACGAATAGGATCGTTATACTCGCGTACAACAGGATGTATCCAATACGCATCGGGCCTGTTAAAAGCATCAATTACTTCGGCTGAGGAGTAATCTTTTTTGTATTGCACAAAATCATAACTATTAGGGTTTGCTTCTATTTTAAAGCCAAGCAAGGCTGTTACAGTTGGCAGTACCACCTCTTCGGTAGCCCATATCTCCGACTTTTGCATGATCTGCCGAAGCTGATTATTGTTTCTGAATATCTTTACCAGCTCCTTTACTGCATCTGCTGTAAAAACCGTTGACGGCCAGAACGACCAGTGCAGGAATTTGCTTTCGCCATCTTTAAACTGATTTAAAAGAGGTTTCCACAGATCGTACTCTTTAAAGGCTTGTATAGAGGTGTAGACATGAATATCATTTTGTGTAATACGTTTAGGCAGGTTGGAGAGTACGCCCACGTTTTTTAAAGGATACAGAAATTTAGCTATCTGCAGGCTGTGGTTCGGCCGCAGGCAAAGCTGATCAGAATCTACTATGGTTATAATATCGAACGAAAAATTTTTCAGGCTGAACTCCATGCAATCCAGCGCAAAACTGTGCAGGTAGCCATACTTTATTACTTTTGAATTAGGACAGATAACAGCCCCATATTTTTCGTATGGAAACCCGCTTGAAAACAGTTGCTTATTTTCCCCTCCGTTATATAGCAAAATAACAGAGTCGGGGTCATGGTAATAAAGGTTTTTGACAAGATCTATTACACAGTCTTCTCTCTCGTGTACGCAACAAGTATATATATTTTTAAGTGGCTTTATAGTTCCGTTAACGTATTGGGTAATGTTAATATCATGATGTTGGATAGGATGTGCTATTGAATGCCCGTTATGATGATATCGATCAAAATCATAACTCATTATGCTTTTGATCTCATCTACTGATGAGCTTTGCCACCATGGGCCGTCGGTTTGTTTGGGGCTAACGTTGCTGTCATGGATCAGGTGAACGGCAATACTGCTATCGGGCAGTGCGGTTATTTTATCCTCGCTTGTGCCCCAAACAAAATAAGCGTCCATCCCAACGTCGATGTCCGCAAACTTATTTTTGTTCCACAGTTCCCGCGTATAGCATAACGAACTACCTAACAGCCAAATCCGTTGATTTAATGGATAGGTATAAGTATGTGCAGCGTGGTTACGTATATCATAATACAACAACCTGTTTATACCACATACATCAACAGCATGGTTATTTAGCGCATTTACCTGGTAAGTAATACGATGTGCGGCATACCAGTCATCATCATCCCAGTTGATCAGAATATTCCCTTGCGAATATTCGCAGGCCATGTTTAACTTGGCGCCAAGGGTTATCTTTTCATCAAGCTGGTAGTAACGGATATTATTGGCTTCAGGAATCAGATCTTTTATCTTATCTGTGCCGTCGTCAATTATAATTAGCTCCTTGTTCGGATAATCCTGCCGTAAAAAGTATTGAATAGCATGGGGTACAAATTCGCGTCGGTTATAGGTGGGCATGATACAGGAAACCAAGTTGATATTTTTCTCGGGTACCATGTTCAGGTCTTATTAGTATGATTATTTTATTCTTCCTTCACCGGGGTTTTGCAATCCGGTTCCGGTTATGCCTTGTGTTTTTATCAGTTTTGAAAATGAATCTGATGTAATTATGTTTTTCATTTCCAGGTGATCTTTTTGCAGCGCTTCCATCTGTACTTTAAGCTGGTTTATCATTGCATCTTTTGCTACCGCCTCTTGTTTGGTTACCGCCAGTTCATCATTAAGTTTTGTAAACTGCTCGCGCGTTACTACGTCAGTTGCCGGCACTTCGGCTGAAGGCACCTGGGTTGACGGGGTTTGTGGAGCAGTATCTTTCACAATTGTATAATACTTTACCTTTCCGTTTTCCTGATATAGATTCACCTTTTGCCCGGCCGCAACCTTTATTGGCGCTGATGTAAGAATTTTAAATGAATCTGAATTGAGTGTAGGGTTATAAGGCAATACTTCTTTTACCTCTACCTGCTGGGCTTGTAAATTAGTTGTGGCGGCGGCAACATCCTGCCCATAAACGGCGGCGGTATCGGTTGTTGGCTTAACCCTAATAGGGGGTATGTCTGCAGTTTTAAACGTGTTAGATAGCATATCGGTGAAAAACCCAAATGGCATAGAAGCTTTTTCTTTGGTTTGATTATAAGCCCCCTTAAAATCCGACTGTTGTACAAAGGTCGCCGCTCTTAAAACCTGTGTCGCGTTAACACGATCTTTGCCCACCGGTCGTTCGGCACGTACTTCCTGCCGGAGATAGATAGTTACATCATCTTCGCTTTGTGTGTTCCAGGTAACCGAGTTATCTGTACTGGTATAGGGTTTACCCTCTTTGAGCACTTTAAACATAAGTGCAGGCGGGGTTTCAAGGCCCAATTGACCCAGATCCAGCATTGTACTAAACCGACCGTGGTCATCTGTTTTTAAAGTGGTCATGGCGCTTTGGAAGCGCAATGATTTATCCCATACCTCAACAGTAACACCTGTTACACCGGTATTGGTTTGGGCATCTAAAACCTGCCCGGTAATATTTAGTGAACTCATAATTACAGTTTATTATAATTTAAATACATACTATTTTATACAACTGTGCAGCAGAATTTAATAAAGGCTTGTTTTAACACCGGCAGTATAGGGACAGTTGACATCCAATACTCTACCGATGGGAACGATTTTACATATTTACGCTTACTGAAGTTGCATATATGATATACCTGCCTGTTGCGTATTTCTACACTACCCAGGTAAACCTTGTTGGCTTCGGTACATTGCGGGCAATCGATAAGAAACTCTTCGCAGAACCCGTCTTTCAGATATTCTATCAGGTGCTTAAAGATATCCTTATAAGCTGCAAGTACATCATCACGATAATAGGCAAGGTCTAAAGGTGGATCAGTGGTATAATTTGGCGCTTGTGCAGCAAACGTAGCTTGTATATCAAATACGGTTAAAGTGTTCACCAAAGTATTAAGCACATAACCTTTTTTATTAAAATTATTTACTACAATACCCATTGGGAATAATTGTACCGGTATCCTGAATTGCGGATAAAGCTGCAGCCCGGCGCCTGTAGCCGGGTTACCTAATGACACTCTTATCACTTTAAACTTATCTGCCAGTGTAATAAGCAGATCAAAAGTATTAGCTATCGGTAAAAGCGCCAACCGGAAAATCGAACTGGCCTCCAATACCAATGGATTGATCAGTGCATTGGTGTTTTGGTCAAAACCACCAAGCACATCTGCACCTGCAGCATTAGTACCGGTAACATATATAATTTTGTTAAAAAACAGCATATCATTATTCCCATTTTCACCGCTGAAAGTGAAGAACGAATCATTAACAACAACCCCCGGAACACTGATATTAAAGATATTTACGCGACTAAAGGCCGTACCTCCGCTGGTGCTGGCCGCCGCAAATGCAAACACACCGTCATCAGAAAAGGCAAGCAAACCGGTTGGGTGGAACCCTTCTCGTACCGGGGCACAAGCAAAGGCTGCCGTGCCTATATTAGTTAGCTCGTATAAACCTTCATTAACTGATACGGCATATATCTGGTTGCTGTTAGGCCTTATGGCCAGCGTTACAAACTTTTTACCGCATTTTGGCGATGTGCTGGTCCATATATGCTGGCCAGTTGCATCAATAGAAGCAATTGCGAAGTAAGAATCATTATTATCAATTACTCCAATGGCATAAAGCGATTTGCCATCTGCCGAGATGGCGATATCTGAAACCACAACATTGGTAGTAGATGGGAAGTTAAGTATCTGCGCAACTTCATTAGTTTTTAAATTATACACGGTTATGCTATTACCAAAGCCGCAGGTGTAAGCAAAGCTGCCGCTTGGGTCGAGCTTTATTTTATTGTAAAACTTAAGCGGAGTGCCAAAAACAGTATCTAAACCGGCATCAAGCGGATAATCTGGAAATTGTTTATCCTGATCATACATGGCGCAGAAAGTAGAGCTGGATAGCAATTCCCTTAGCTCGTTAAAAAAACACCATATCAGCTGGTCTTCATAAACTTTCTCATCGGTATTTGCGCCGCAATTTTTGGTTATATCCCTTTTACCCTTTTGCCCCGAAATATATGCGTATGACCCACTTGCCGAGTTTATTAGCTGGGCAAATAGATTGATCATGGCGGTAAGCCTGCGTTGTTCTACAGGTACAGGTACTTGTTCGGTTAGCGAGAAGGATAACTGCTTTTTAGCGAAAGTAATAACGTTGAGTATATAATCATCAAAAAAGTCTTTTAGTAACGAGTTTTCTAAAACCTCTTCCCAAAAGCTCTTTTGAACATACGCTTCCAACGCTATAACCGGTGCTTCTGAGCCTTTTGCCGATATGGATAAACACACTGTTCCGCTACCGGTAGCATCTAATAGATTAGCTGCAGCGGCCCGCTCAACCAGATCGTAAGCAATACTACTTTTGGTTTGGACAATATTCCCCTCGCAATCAATAGCATAACCACCACTTATATTTACCTGCTGCCTGTTAAAGCCACAGCTCACTTTAAGGCCACATACAACGCCGTACCCATGCATTAATTTATGGTGCAGGCGCAGATCGTTGGCGGCACATAACAGGTCTAAGGCTTCCTGCACATTATCAGCATTGCCCAGGTTGCAGTTATTGTTGTTAAAACTAACATCCTCAGCGCTTATATCTGTTAACGATGGAAACAGGTTACGGCAATCTTCCAATACAGATGCGCTGCCGTTTATCGTCAACAGGGCAAGCCTGCTATATTTATGGTGGATGCCAATTGGCAACTGCTCAACCGGGTTTAGGTTAGGTATTTGATAAGGAGGCCATTCCACCTCGCCGGTAGCTGTTCTGGCGGGTATAAGCCAGTAATTGCTTGCTTTATAGGTACCTCCGGTAAATTTTACCTGTATCCCGTCTTCAAGGTCTATCCAGTTATTGGTAGCCGTAACTCCATTAGCTGATGCTGAAGGCCCTGATTGATCCCAGCGGCGCAGCTTTTTATTTGTGCGGAAACGATAGGGTTCAACCGATGCTGCAAAGGTTATTTTACGTGTAGATGGTACCAGATCGGTTATTTGCATCAAAGGATTTGGCTTACCTTTAAGGGTAGATTCATCATCGATAATTTCTACCCAATCCCCAATAGCGAAACCAAGCATAGTATCTTTACCTATCGAAGAAACGATTATAGAACTTCCCGAAATATCATCAATAGTACTTTCTACAGATGCATTATCGCGCGACCATTTAAAAGTAACATTACCTGTGGTGTCAACATTTTGCACCTCGACACGATACAGCTGATTTTCTAACCTGCGATAGCCCGAGCTTGGCGGTAACAAACAAGGATTAGCATCAGTAGACGCCCTGTTAGTTTGTACATTTAGCTTGCCGGTACCCGGTGCTATTAATGCATTCCACTCTTCGAACGGTGTTTTGCAGGAAACATCTGCATCTTCTGCCGCCGCTACCTTTAAATACTTTACCTGCCACACGCTTTGCAGGCGGGTAGTTGTATCAGCCTCGCCAAGGGCAACTTCATGTATCAGCGGGTCATCCAAATGGTTTATTTCCCGTTGCCAGGCATCTAAATAAACTATGTAAGCCCCATTAGGCAGGTTCAAAGAATTAATGCCTTCTACAGGGCTTGCAGGCGATGCTATAGGACTGCTAAGCGGGCTGCTTATAAAAAATGAGGTATCTGGATTGGGGTAATACGGCTGCTTTAAATATGTCGTAATTTCAGGGGCATTATCTTCCAGCTCGCAAAGCAAGCCTTCCACATATATCCTGCCCGGGGCAATTTCAATATCAGTACCACTGGCAGCAATACTAATATTAAAGCCGTTATTTTTTTTAGGTACCCCCGAGGTACCTATCACATCAATAGCTTCGGTAAGCGTGCGGTACTGTTCTATGTCAAGCTGTTCATTCCAGTCAGAATCAAGCTGTACCCGCCCCTGTTGCATCAGGACTCCCCTGTAATGCTTTTTCTTATTGAAGATTTTACGAGAATAGTCTCCTGGCATTGTTATTCCTCCTGATTTAGATTGGTTTATGATGCATATAATATCCCGGCCTCGAGCCCAAAACGCAGATATTCATCTAAGCGGGCTTGAAGGTTTTGTTCGCGCTGCGGCTGATACAAATTGTGGAATACGCCTATTTCTGCCCCCTCATCAGCGCCTTGCTTTATTTGTTGGGCACAATATTTACTTAGTTGACAGTAACCCGCGTCGCCGTATTTTTCGCTGGTAAATACCGGTTTTACGGTTGCAGCAAGCTGTGCCGTCTCTGGTTGGCAATGGTATAAACGCGGCAATTTTGAACCTGGTGGCACGTATGAAAAACGGATACATCCCTGCTGCAAACGTTCGGCAATAACTGGGCTTGCCCAAGTATCTGCGGGTAGTAATTCTGAATTGAATATGGAGTTGGATGCGTTTATAACCATTGCATAAACCTTACCCGTTACCGTTGTATTTATTAAACTTAATGCTGCTCCAAAACCTGATCCTGCCAATCCGCTGTAAACAACCCCGGTTGGATCTGCAGCATCGGCAATGCTATTTTCCAGCGTTATATCCGCACCATCAACAGAGCGGACAGACCCGGTAATGGATGACTTGACATTAATAACCGTATCCGGTAGCTCAATTATCAGTGCCGGTACCGCGGCTTTTGATGCCCTTGTGCCAATTACCGGGACGGGCCCGGGCGCAACAGTGCAATGCTCTATCACTAAGGAATGCAGCTTATTAGCGCTTGCATCTGCTTTTTTAAGTGGAATTTTTAAAGCCCCTCCACTAAAAATGATGCCATTTACTGAGAATATGGCCTCATCCCCTCCTTCTATAGAAATATCTCCAGTCAGCACCAGCAGGGGGTTAAACCCATCGGCAGCCCGCAGTTCAATTTTTTTCTCGGCAGCTATTTTCACTACCGGTGTTTCAAAAAAGTAAGCGTTGCTGTGTATCTCTACAACGCCGCCTGTCAAGGTCAATGCATTAAGGGCAGCCTGAATAGTTGGTTGTTCCGACGGTACTTTTATTATGTTTTTTAGTTCAGCATCAAAGGTTTTGCCCCTGCTGTATTCGCCGCCACCCATTGCTGTACTAAAACCCGAAAAGTAATTTACTTCAACCTTGGTAGGTGCATTAGCTACCGGGAAAGCCAGACGACCCAAAACCGGATCGATAGTTATTTTATCTACAGGCGTGTTGGCCCAGCCTATCACATTACCACCAGGATCGAGCAGGTCGCTCAGGTCACAAACCTTAACAATATCTGCTAAGGCAGGCGGTATGCCATCTCCGGGTAAAACAGCTATGTCATTTTTATAAACCAGTATGCTTTTGTTTCCATCGCCATAAAAGGCATCCAGATCAGTTAGCATATTGCGCCCAATGGGCATAGCAACATTTCCCTCATTAGCAAGGTGGGTAATAATAGCATCTGTTTGTGGGCTATTGTATAACGGTGCATCAAGCCCTAACCTGTTAAATTTATATCGGGTTGCATCGATCCTGTAAGCGGGTGATTTGGTATGCGCGTAACTGTTTATTCGCCACAACCAAACACCTATGTTCTGGATATTGTATTTGCCTCTTTTGCTGGCAATATTTCTTACATCGGCGGTATGCGCGGTTTTATCAAATGGTTTATCAATTTTTTCATGCGTGTCCCATGCGCGGATACTGGCCACCGATAAGTTTTCGGGGCGCAAATGGTTTAAGTATTGGGTAGTAGCAAGCAGTTGAAAATATTCTACAACGCTTGCGTTCCAACCGGTTACGTCACGTGCTAATTGCTCTAAAACGGCGGCTGTACCTTTGCGCCTGCGGTATGAAAGTGTATTGGCTACCTGCGACCGCTGACTAAAATCGGCATCGGGATAAACATATAAACCACGGGCAGCCACAAGGTCTCCAATATAAGGCACAACCCATTCTGCGCAGGTTTCAATAAACTGATCATCATAAAGCTGGTCAAAGTTATCTTCCAATACGGCTATCTGATCGGCAATTATACTAAGCAACGCTTTTAACGGCCCTCTCTGTTTCTCGTCAAGCAAACTGCGAAGGTCGTCGGCCTCAAGGCTGTCCTGGTTTATAATGCTACTAAGTTCCAGTGTTAACTGCGCAATACTTGCCTTATCATCTGCGGTAAGTACCTTGACACCAAATTTTGTATCCCGTATCCTGTAAAAGGCGGGTAAAAGCTGGTAGAGCCTGTTTACATCAAAACTCATAACATTTGTGTTAATTGAATTGGTCGTGGATCAATGGTGAGCAGCTCGGCAGGGACAATTTTATCATCACCTTGGCCGGGTCTGGCCGATTTAAGTAGATTATTCAACGCCAAACTACTCTCTGTTCTATAAAGTTTATCAAGGTCGATAGCTACAACGCCTTCAACCTTTTGCATTGCGGCAATAACTTCGCTTTGCGAAACCAACTGCCCTAACTGCCTTTGCTTAAACGAGAACCTATCCCTTAAACAGGCATCAACAGCATTTAATACATTTTGGGCGATGTATGCCGGGTCTATTTGAACTTTTGCTTCGAGCCGGAAGAATACAGGCTTAAACGACCTTACGGCAATAGGCACATTGGCATCGCCTAAGTTTAACAGGGCGTTTGTTAAGTTCGTGGCAAGGTCATCACTCACCAACTGGCCATTTGAACCGGCTACGGTGATGCTCACACCTCTTTTTTGCCCAAACCACGCCCATGTGGCCAGCGCTTTATCAATCCCGGCAAAAGCGCGCGAAAAATCTTCATAATCCTGCAGGGATACTATACGGCCAAGGGTGTGTATAGTTAAAGTAGCATTGGCTTTTGCGTCATCAATTTGCTCAGCATCGGCAGCGCCACTTGGTGCCAGCATATTGGTAACCTCTTTAACACCCAAAGGCCGGGTAATTAACTGCGATAATTGGTTAGCTTTTACCAACCCGCCAAGGCCTATCCCTTTTCTGTATGTTGCCTTAACATTATTTTGCCCTCTTGGTAAGCGGGAGCCATTTATGCCATCGCCAAATATGATGGTAGTGGTAGCATCGTCATTTAGTTGGGTCACATATACTTTATCAGTAGATGCACAGCCAATAAATGAATCTGTTTTTAACCAAAGAATATCGTTTACCCTTATTTCGAGGGTTGATTTAGCACCCGATGCGGTATCAGCACTGATGTAAGTTAACGGGGTTTGCTTTAAGGTGAATTTCTGGAAAGCTTTAGATGTATCGCCACTGCCCAACACCTCTTTAACCGTTTCACCATTTGTTGCGTAAGCTATATTGGCATTTATATATACGGTGCTGCGCAAATACTCATTTTTGAGAGACTGCTCAAAAACAAGGAACGTAAGCCCGCTTTCAATAATTATATTTTTGATTATCAGTAATTCTGTTGAGGTCACCCCGGGGATATCTGCACGCTTGCCGGTAAGTAAAATTGTTTGGCCAATGGCCAGTTTCATATCAAGCGTTTGCAGTTCCAGCTTATCGCCGGTAACAACCTCGTCTATCTGGGTTTGGGCAAGCTCAAGTTTTTCGCTTTGGGCATATACCGCCAGGTCGCGCAAAGGAGCAATATCTCCCGCTGTATTAGTATCATACCAGCCTATGTTCCATGGAAATTTCACCAGTGTAGTTTTAGAACTTAACCCATAAGCTGTTCTGGACCGCTGATAGACCTCACTAACCTGCGATGCATCGGAATCTTCGATTGCTACATCGGGTTTTTGCACTGCTATAAAGCTATTTGGCAATATGCCGTCATAAGCGTTATCTAAAAATATCCTATCCTGCTGTTCAGCGTCAATAGGCCATTCTTTCCATTCAACTGGTTTTTTTGGAAGAGTACCATCATACACCACCTGCTTTAGGGCATTGTATCCAAATACCGAAACCCGTTTACGGAATACATGTACACTAACATCATTTTCCTCGGCTTTGCTTTCAGTTATCTTTTTTACACCAAGTAAAAAATCGGTTGTTGGCCATCCCTGGGTTTTGAGCAGGGCAGACAGATCTTCTCTATTCCAGGTACTGTTTATGATGTTTTTAATAACATTTTCGTCAAGTGTCAATTTATCCGGAAAATCAGTTATTGAACCATCTACAACCGGCTCCGGCTGCTCATATGGCGGCATAGCGGCTGTTGTATCCAGATCTGCCCATGTAGTTTGGGTACCCACATCTAAGTAAATACTCAACACTTTGCGTAATCCCGGCTTTTTGGGATTATCGATATACAAAATATCGCCTACTTTAAGGTCATTGCTCAGCCCTTTAAAAACTATCCTATTTGTATCCCTATCCGGCTCCTGCTTTTGTGTTAGCCTTGGCTTTAAAGCATTCCATTCGGCACGGGCATATATCTCTTCAATGGTTTCAAAGGTTTGGGCTGTTTCATTAGGCCCGGGTACGCTTTGCACCTTTGTACCGCTTTCAATTAATACGGGCGGCAGATCTACCCCCGAATTACCGGTTATAACGCCTGCGGTTAAAGCGCCCGGCAGGTCATCCAGCTTAAACGATAAATAGGTGCTTGCAGCAACACCCGGCCGTAGCTCGTAATCAATTAAACGGGCAAGTTCCAGTACGGATAACCGCTCGGTAGCTGTTTTTAAATATGATTCGTTTGCAATTCGCTCCTGATAAAAGGTAAGCACATCTGAAACAACCGACCATGAATCGAGCAGGGCTATGGTGAAATCACTATCGTTTCTGGTAGATAGATCGCGCAGGGCGGGCTGCCTTGAAAGTGTTAGCGCGGCAAGCAAACTTTGCTTAAAATCGTCGTGTATACCCGCACGATAAGCAATGGCATTTAACCCGGGCCGGTTATAAACAGTAAGCGGTGTTTCTGGCGATGTGCCGGAACAGCAATTGCAGGTATCGCTCATTTTCTACCTCCGTTTATTATAAGGTTAAATACACCCCTTTCAGGGAAATTAGGATTATTGTCCAATCGTGCAATTTCGAGCCGGTTAATAAAAAGTTTGCCGCTATCAATAGCGTCTGTTAAAGGCTGGCCCTGGCGTTGAAATTTAATAACATTTACTGATGCTACACCCGGTATTTCCTGTGCCGTTGCATATATATTGCTCAGGTAAACCGTTTGTCCGAATGTGAAATTATCCGGGTGGAAAACACCTTTCTGTCCGTTAGGCAATATCCTGTTACTGAAGGCTTTTAACAGCTCGGCTTTTACGTCGGATGCGAAATAGGTATCCTGTATACAAACGTTTATTTCTATATCTAAAGAAACGTATACAGGGCCATTCACCTCCAGGTCTATACCAGCCATTCTGTATTTTTCAAGTCCGCTTCGCAGATCAGTTTCATATTGCTCATCAACATCATAGCCGCCCATGCGGTCAACGGATATAAAATTGGTATGCCAGCTGCCGGTCCACCGGGATGTGGCAGCAGCGCGCTGAATATCGGGCATGCTGCGCTTTGCCATTTCTTCATAATCGGCAGGTAATACCGCTCTTTCCTGCACCCTAAAAGTTTTAGGGGCTTTAAGCCTCACCTCTTCCATGCTTTCAGGGTCGGTACCGCCGGTTGCAGGCAAAAGATTTGTAATTTTTAATATAGCCGCTTTATTATTCAGAATAGCATTATCATTTGTGGCAATATGCGCAAGCACATCTGCACCTATATTACCACTTGTGCCATTACCTATGCGATATGTTGCTGTAAACGCCGAACCCGCTTTTGGCCTTGCGCCTAATATGCCGTCGCCAAACCGTATGTGAGCTACCCCGTCAGACTCCATCTCCACTACAAATTCTTTAATTTGCGAATTGCTTTCGAGCAGATCGTGTTGCGGAAACCATTGGCCGGTAACTATCGGCGCATCCGGGTCTTCAAACTCACTAAGTAGTATTTCCGGTTTAATAAATCCGTTCAATTTTCCGGTTACCAAAGTAGCAGGAGTTGTTATATCAACGTTATTATATTCAACGGCAAAGGTTAAAGGCCCTTGCTTTAGGTGCGGGCGGTAACGTGGCAATATCAAGTCAGCATCCTCATGTTTACAATGATCTGTTTGCTGATCAGTGGTCGCTACTCTGGCCAGTGGCGCCCTTTGCGGATAAAGAGAACTTTCCTGTGCATCCTTATACGTAAGGCCATGATCTGCCAAAACGATGTTGCCAAGTGCTACACTTACATTGGGTATATAATCGCTGTTTACCCTTGATGATATACACAATGAAAAAGGTAAAGCGTCGAGCGTATTCCAACTGATCTCGGTAACCGGCTGTTCTCCATTAAACAAAGGATCTTGGGATGGAGTTACGGCAATTAGCCTTACCGGGTGCCTATGTTTGGCATCAGCATCGCCGATGGCGCCTGTTTTTGGGCCAAGTACTTCTGCCAGTATCAATATATCACCCACCTTAAGGTTAGGGTAACTGCCTGCTAAAGTTGCCGAGGCTGTTCCTTTAGGCAAACAGCATTCTTCTTCTCCCCAGGTGTAAAAATTAATGGAATTATGCTTGCTATAAAAAACAGTATCGTGCAATAACTCAAATACCTGCGCACCCTCGTAAACCGCCTTCTCAAACTGAGGGCCAT